>JBBSFO010000156.1:0-9246 GCA_038238655.1 Thermomicrobiales bacterium
GATCCATGCATGTACTTCGGCAGAATGGGCCGCACCGTAGAAATGGAGATGGACACGCTGCGCAGCCAATTCGCGGACGCGCGCCGCATCGAGGCCGATCGGTCGGCCCGCGACAAGCGTGTGCGGTTCGCCGTCCGCCGCCGATAGGAGCGGCGCGCGCTCCCCGGTGAACCAGTCCCGCTTCGGCAGGTCGCCGTCGAGCACGAGCGTCCGCCCATCCTGGACGCAACCAGGAATCGCGGTTTCGAACCAGTCGCGCTGCTCGGGGCTTGAATAGATTTGCGCGTTCGTGCGGGTATGGAGATCAACGAGGGCGGGCCAGGTGCCGTGCTCGCGGCAGTGCCACGGCCCCTCCTTGAAATGCCAGACAAATGGCACGCCGGGGTTGTCCGCCAGCACGGCATGGACAAATGGGACGGCCTGCCAGTTCAGAAGGGCGTAGATGATGTCTGGCTGGATTTCCCGTACCGCTTCTCGCCAGTTATCGCGTGGCAGGTCAGTGACATGACCGAAAGGGAGCGGCCCGACGGTGTTGTACCACCAAATGTCCGGTGTCCAGAGGCCGTACAATGTGTGCCCACGCTCTTCCAGAGCGAGAACTCGCTCCGGGTTGTATGCCAGTTCGCCGACGAGCAGGATTTTCAGCCCGCCGGGGGCAGGTGGGGTGTCGGGTCGCTCGCGGAAGCGCCGGTAATGCGCCACTTCATCGAAGGGGTTGCCTGCGGAAGAGTGGAAGCGCAGTGGGTGCGCGACGTGGTAGCGCGATCGGTACGGGTTGATGCCGCCGCCCATCGGCTCGCGGATCACTTTGTGCCGCTGCGCCGGGTGATCTACCCACTCACAGGAAATCATCCGAGTGCCGACGAACGCCCCATGCGCGCGGAGTTTCGACCAGTACATGCGGTCGAGATCGTCCGTGACCAGTTCGTCGCGCTCCGTCCAACGGTCAGCGGTGCGGCGATGCATAACCTGCACCAACTGCAAACCATCGCCGTCAATCGAGCCCTCCGCCGATTGCTTCCCGTGATGACGAACACCGGCATAGGCCAGTGCCGCATCGGGCCGGGTATCGAGCGTGGCGATCAGGTTTGCGAGATGGTCCGCGAAGTAGCAATCATCGGACGGGAGGTAGGCAATCAGCGGCGCGCGCGCCTCCGCGAGCGCACCATTGAGCGCCGTCCCAAGCCCCCCATTCGCTTCGCGCCGGGAATAGCGAATACGAGAATCATCCAGAAATGGTGCGACGGCGGTGCGTGTATCGTCCGGCGAGCCATCGTCCACGATGATCAGTTCCCAATCCGGGAATGTCTGGTCGAGTACGCTCGCAATCGCACGGCGGATGAACGCCGCGTGCAGATACGTGGGCATCAAGACAGAGATACGTGGATCGCGCGCGGCAGTCGCGCCGGAAATCGCGTGTGCGGACACAAAAAACTCCTCAAATTGAAAGGCCGGAGCGGCACTACTGGGAAATACTTTGCAACTGCCATACCGCCGGAAATTGGGCCAGTCTACTTGACAAATAAGAACAAAAGTTCTATTCTAACGCTCGTACGTACGCAGATAGATCATCGGTAGAGAGAAGGGGTGGAAGAGCGACCGCGAATCTCGTCGGGATATGAGGTGCGCCTATTCCGATCATCGTTTTGATGGGTTTGACGCAACGACAAGCGGAAGGGATCGGCTGGGGACGTAACCGTGCGTGCCCAAAAGTGTCGAATTGCGGTACGTTGGTTCGACAATAGGTGTGAAAGCCAGGTGAAATCGGAGAACGGTCTCGCGTAGAAAGGATGGGATGGCGATGTTGCTAGACAATAAGGTTGCCGTGATCTACGGCGCGGGCGGTCCAATCGGGAGTGCACTAAGCCCGTGCCTTTGCCCTCGAAGGTGCCAGGGTCTTCCTCGCCGGTCGCACCCAGACGAAGCTCGAAGCGCTCGCCGCCGAGATTCGCGCGAAGGGTGGTGTCGCGGACGCCGCCGTCGTCAACGCCCTTGATGAGCAGGATGTCAATGCGTATGTCGCCGCAGTCATCGAGCAGGCCGGGTCTTTTGATATCACCGTTAACCTCATCAGCTATGGAGACGTCCACGAGCCGTTGACAAAGCTATCGGTCGAGGACTTCATCCAGCCGATCACCAACGCGATGCGGTCGCATTTCCTGACGGACAAAGCGGCCGTCAAGTAGATGGTCGAACGCGGATCGGGGGTGATCCTGGCGTTCGGCGGATAACGGCCCACAAACCCTTCCTGGGCTGGGAGGCTTCAAAGTCGCGCTTGATGCCATCGAAGGCCTTCGTCGGCAATAGGCGTGCGAACTCGGCGAGCACGGCATCCGCGTTGTCACCCTAAAAACCGGGGCGTACCCGAGACCATCGCTGACGGCTTCGCGGGGAAGGAGGATATCGCCGCCGGGATTGAGAAGGCCACGTTGCTGAAGCGCGCTGCGACGCTGACCGACGTGGGTAATGTAGCGGCTTTCGCGGCGTCGGACAAAGCCCGTACGTTGACCGCCACCGCTATCAACATCTCCTGCGGCGCGATCATGGAGTAGAGGAAAGGACGCAGCAGGATGCCCATTCCGTCCCAATATGACCGGAATGGGCGTATCCCTTCCGAAGAGGTGCAGGGCAAACGCACCCATCGCGGGGACTGATAGTGTCCCTCCCAACGGCGGGGGACCAATCTGTACGAAAGGACAATGCGTCTGATGCTTCCCCACGAGAAACTTACAACTGGTATATCAGCCGCCGATGAGGCGGCCGGGGCGGTCATATTCAAGAAAGTGGAGGGCGAGAGCCAATGGTAGGACAACGATTGAAATGGTGGACGCTGATTGCGGCCTGTTTCGCACTCTTCATGGCAATCCTCGACAACCTCGTCGTCAATATCGCGCTGCCGACGATCTCGCGCGAACTCAATGCGACCACGACGCAGTTGCAATGGATCGTCTCGGCCTATACGTTGATTTTCGCCTCGTTGCAGATCACGGCGGGTGGATTGGGTGACCGGCTGGGTCGGAAGCGCTGGTTCCTTTTCGGCCTCGGCCTGTTCACCTGCGCGTCGCTGCTTGGCGCGCTCTCGCAGAACATTACGACGCTGATCCTCGCCCGTGCGGTGCAGGGGTTGGGTGCGGCCTTTATCATGCCGCTCTCGCTCTCGCTGATCTCCGTCGCCTTTCCGCCCGAGGAGCGAGGCAAGGCGCTCGGCATCTGGTCCGCGATCTCCGTTTCCGGTCTCGCGCTCGGGCCGATTGTTGGCGGCTTCCTCGTCCAGTACGCGAACTGGCACTGGGTCTTCATCATCAACATTCCGATTGGCATCGTTGCCTTCTTCGTCGCCTCACGGGTCGTGCAGGAATCGCGCGATACCTCCGGCACGGTGGCGACGGACATCCCCGGCACGCTGCTGATCACCGGCGCGATTGCCTCGCTGACGTGGGGACTGATCGAGGCGGGCAATCGCGGCTGGGGCGACACGCTCATCCTCGTCGCCTTCGCCGTGGCGGCCATCCTGACGACGAGCTTCATCTGGGTCGAGGCGCACACCGCGAAGCCGATGGTGCCGCTCCGCTTCTTCCGCTCCTCTACCTTCTCCGGCGCGAATATGGACGCGTTCGCCGTCTCGTTCCTGATTGCCGGTGTCGCCTTCTACATGACGCTTTACCAGCAGAATATCCACGGCTTTTCGCCCGTGCGGGCAGGGCTGACGATGCTGCCAATGGTCATCACGATGATGGTCTTCGCGCCGATCTCCGGGACCCTGATCGGGCGCATTGGTTCGCGCCTCCTGATCTCCATTGGCATGTGCATCGCGGGCATCGGCACACTGCTCTTCCTGCGTAGTGGCGTGACTACCTCGTACCTGGCGATCGTCCCCGCATACATGGTGATGGGCTTTGGGATGTCGCTGATCTTCGCGCCGATGACGACGGCGGTACTCAACAGCGTCGAGAGCGAGAAGAGCGGCGTCGCCTCCGCAATCAATGGCGCGATCCGGGAGATCGGCAGCGCATTCGGCATCGCGCTGCTCGGCACGATCATGAACCGCGTCTATCAGAGTCAGTACAATGCCTCCGAGACAATTGTGCAGACGCGTGCCAACCCAGCGTTCGCCCCCTTCAAGCCGCTGATTGACCTGATCGGCTCCGGGATGAGCCTCGCCGGTCGCGTAATCGAAGACCCGAAGCGCTTCCCTGGCCTGCCGCCGACGATCGCAGCGCAATTGCGCGATGCGAGTAGCCACGCCTTCATCAGCGGCATGGACCGCGCGATCTTCGTCTCTAGCGGTGTGATCATTGTGTGTAGCGTCGTCTCGTATTTCCTCATCAAAGCGCCGACCGCGACTATCGCGCCGCCCGACGCGTTCGCCGATGACGAGGCACGCATGCCGGAACTGGTTGAGGCCGATTAGCGACCCTCACCACATGCGGATCAGCGTTGACTCCCTCCCCGTGTATGGGGAGGGAGCTTTGCGTGAGAGGCGGGAGAGAACCCAACCCCCGGCCTCTTCCCACGCCGAGAAACGGAAGGGGCCGAAGGGTCAGGAAGCACAAAAAAGCCCCCGCTGGGGAGGCGGGGGCAAGGGGAGGGGAAGGGGAAGGAATAAACGTGTTAGTCGCCGGCGGCAATGTCCATGCCATCAAAGGCTGAACGTGGCGAGAATCGGGCGAGAATGCGTGGCACTGCACCTGCTGAGAAACGTTCGGTCGTCCGTGCGGTGGGGTATGTCGTCCGCAGATCGCGCGCTGCATGCATGCGAAGGGCGACGAGTGTGCCCGCGTATGCCAGCAACCCCGCAACGATCAACCCGGGCACAATGTACGTCGCGCCGCTATTGACAAGGTTGAACGCCATCCAGCCACCAAGTGCGGTGACGAAAAGCGGGCCAAAATGTGTCAGAGCATTCGTGCGGTGCGCGTTCATTGCGGTACTCCGACTCGAAACGTCCCGATACGATAGTACAGTGATAACGCTTCGTGGCTCGATCCGGTTTCTCTGCTACGTCCTTGTGAACGTCTCTTCGTATTATGCAGAATCCGTGCCACGACGCTGTGGTGCCGCAAGAATCGCCTTGCTTCCCGAGTACAGACCTGCGGCGGAGAGTCCGAGCACGATACCCGCCCCGGCCGCTTCATACCAGAGATGCACATGCGGTGCCACGGCGGCGAGTTGCGCCAGTAACCCGCACACGAGTCCAAACAGCACGGCTAGTGTCGGTGCCCACCGTGTCGGCAACCCGGCTCGCTTTGCTCCCTCCACGAGCGCCACGATCACCCCGCTCGCGGGCAGCCCCGCAATCAATAATTCCATCACACACTCTCCATTTCCCGTGCTATACTTAGCGAACACACGAATACGATCCCTCCTTCCTCGGGAGGGGGAGTCTACAGGAGCAGATATCTCATGTTTAACTGGGGACGTATCGTCGAGGAGCAAATCCGCGACGCGCAGAAAAAAGGCGAGTTTGATGATCTCGCCGGGCAAGGCAAACCGCTTGACTTCAACGACGACGAAACGGCGTTCGAGGGCGACCTCAAGATGGCGCATCACATCCTCAAGAATGCCGATGCACTACCGTTCTGGGTCGAACTCGATAAGGAGATCCGCGCCCGGCAGGAGTACTGCCGCGATCTCCTGGCGCAACTCGGTGCGGCCGCGTCGCCCGCTCTCCGCCGCAAACTGATCGCCGACTATCGCAGCGAGGCGAAGTCGGTCAACGACCACATCCTTCACTTCAACTGCATCTGCCCCGCCCCGCACGCCCTCGCCAAAGCGCCGATCAACATCGAAGCAAACATTGGCGCAGTAACGAGGAGCGAGTAACGAGTAACGAGAGAATGCGTCATTACCCATCATTACTTGTTACTCGTTACTTCAGATGAGGAGCATCTCGAATCCGAGGTGGGTCTGCGCGAGGCCAAGTCGCTGGTAGAGTCGGTGGGAATCGCTGCGGCTTTGATGTGCGGACAGGACGAGTTTGTAGCAGCGCGCGCCCCGCGCGCGTCGTACCGCCTCTTCCATCAGTAGCGTGCCAAGCCCCTGCCCGCGCGCACTTTCATGGACTGCGACATTCTCGACGATTGCCCACGGTTGCCCGCGATGTGCGAGGTTCTGCACGACGACAAGAACGAGCGTCCCGATCACGCGCAAATCCTGCTCCGCGACGAGCAGCGCCTGATTCTGGTCGGCGTCAATCCGGTCGAAAATCGCATCCGCTTCACCTGGCAAAAGGCCGTCCAGGTCATCGCCGTATGCGGCGGCGAAACTGCCATATAGGCGGAGGAGCGAAGGGATGTCCCGTCGTGTCGCCCGCCGAATCGTGATTGTGTCCCGTTCCACCCCATCGCCCTCCTTATCCGCATCACGTGCCGCGCAAGCATACTACCCGAAGTAACGATTAACGAGTAGCGAGTAACGGGGGTCGGCCCTTCTCGTTACTCGCTACTCGTTACTTTTTAGGCGATCGCCGTGAGTGTGAGTGCGACCTGTGATTCGAGAAAATGCGTGCCGTCGCCTTTGCGCTCCGCTTCTTTCAGTTCCACCACACGGACAGTGCGCGCCGTCGCCGAAAGGTCGTAATCCACATCCTGGAACGTTGCCGTTCGCCCCGTCTGTGCCAGGGAGCGAAGGATTTGGAGCATCGTTTCGCCGGAACGCGCATCCACCGAGCCGTCCCGCTTCACTAATTTGTCTGTCATCTTCAATTTCATCGTCCATGTCTCGCGGTGTGGCGCGTCGGCGATCATCCAGCCGGCTGCCCAGATACCGGCGATCTGGAATGCCGCGTACGCGCTCGTCGGCGTCCATGTCACCCGGACGAGCAGGCGATGTGCTTCCAGCCCTGGCGTGCCGAGCGCGACGATTTCCTGCTTACTCGTCGCGCCCGCCACGACGGTGATCGTTGCCTGCGTAGTCCATGTCAGTCCGTCGTCCACGCTTGTCTCGACAAGCAGCGCGCCACCGGGGTTCGCGGGCGGCGCGCGCTGGCTCGGTTGCGCGGCGAGCGACCAGTCAATCACCGCCTGTGTCCAGGTCTTGATCGCGTCTCCGTGTCCGCCATCCAGTGGCCCGACCGTGACATTGCCGCTCGCCGCCGGTACGGAGGAAAAGCCGGAAACGGGCAGAGCCCAGCGTGAGATGATCGCCACCCCTTGCGCGAAAGCGAGCAACTGCCCATCGCCGATGATGCCGTTTGTGCCGACGAGGTTTGACCAGGCGCGGGTGTTGCCGCGCGCCAGCGTGAACCAACGCACGCCATCGTAGCAACCGAGCGTCGTATAGCCCGTCGCGGGATCGGTCGTGGAAACGCAGAGCGTGCCACCGGCGACGCAGCCACCATTCGCGAGGCCGCGCGGCGCGCCCGGCACCGGCGCGAGTCGCACGCCGTCCCAGCGGTAGACACTTCCCGCATACCAGGTATAGGCCGTGCCCTCGAACTCCGCGAGCCACTTGAAGTCGTCCGTATTGCCGCCACCGAGGCCGGTGTACAGCGGGCTGACCGTTCCACTAAACGTCGCGGGCGATCCTGTCCATTGCCCGGCCAGTTCCCAGAGCATGAAGTTCGTCGCGATCAGCATCACGCCGCCACCCGTTGCCCGCCCATGCCACGGCACGACCGCACGCACTGCCGAATCGAGTTGCCACTGCGTCCATGTCGCGCCGCCATCAATGCTGCCGCTGATCGTTGTCGGGTCGTTGCCCTTGGAGCGCCAGATGCCTTGCGCATATTGCCAGATCACCGCTGCCTGCGCGGCCGGTGCATTGGCAATCGCGCCGGAGCCTGCGTAGTTGCTCATCGTCGTCGCGGGCGGTGCGCACGCCATGAACAGGAGATTATTGATGACCGCCATGCTCGTGATGATGCCCGCTGCCGTGCCAACGAAGGCAATTGTGCTCCAATTGCCGCCGGCTCGCACGACTCTGTAGAGAAACTGCGCCTGCGAGAAATACACCTCCCCGCCATAGACGACCGCCTGCGAGTTCGCATCGAAGGCGCTGACACCGAGCGTTGGGAAGACCTCGCCCGCCGCGAGGATCAGTCGCCCCGGTTCGTCGCCGAGGCCGAGCGGAATAGGACGAAGCCCGACGCTCGTCCAGCGCGCCGCGTCGCGATCCACGACAATCGCCGCGCGCTGCGCCGCCGCGTATGCCTGTGCGAATGACGGCACACCCGCCTGCACGGTCGCGGCAGCGGCCCCCGCCACCGCATACGAATAACTGCCGGGGACAATCATATACCCCGCCCCGTCGAGGATGATGTCATGCGTCTGCGGCATGTGCCGCTCCTTTCCATGAAGTAACGAGTAGCGAGTAGCGAGACGAAGCAAAGGCCCCTCGTTACTCGTTACTCGTTACTGGAGAGCTTGCACCGTCCGGCTGACGACGTGATCGCGGCGCATCCAGAGTGCGGTTTTGTAGCGCAGGGCGTAGCCGCTGTCATCCTTCGCGTCGCTCCATGCGCCGGGCGCACCGCGCTTGATCGCATCCGTGTGCGCCGAGCGGACGAGCCGGTCGCACGCGTAGAGCACGGGCAGTTCGATGTCTCCGTCCGGGAGCGTGACGGCGGTCACGTCGTCAGTGGGGAGCGTATGCCAAACATTGTAATAGACCGTGATCGCCCGCCCGGCAGCGAGGGCATAACGGAAATTCACCGCCCCGCCCCAGAATGCCCACGCCTGACCGTGTGTCGCGGCGGCGCCATACGGCGTCACCGGCTGGACAATCGTTTGGGAGATCTGATTGCGAAACGCAGGTTCATAAAGCGTCGCCTGATCGGGTACGGCGGGCGTCGTCACGCCATCCACGATGACCGCTGACACGCCGACGACGGCCGATCCGAGAGGAACGACCGTTTGATTGGCCGCGCTCGTAGAGGACGCGATCGAGGCATTAGGGAAGAACTGCGAGTACGCCTGAAACGCCGCCTGCAAATTGTCATTCAGTTGCGCGTCGCTCCACAGCGGCGGAGAACCCGTGTCCTGCAACTCCCGCCGCACCAAATTGCGCAGGTCGAGGCGTGTGTATCCCATGGGGCGCTCCTTTCAGTCGCGCGAGTAGCCAGTAGCCAGTAGTCAGAACGGGATCAGACCCCCACTGACTACTGGCTACTGGCTACTGGAAGGATCGGCGCCCAGACTGCGCGGAAGGCGAAGTCGTCGAGAGTGTAGGGGCCGAGATCGAGGGCGTGGTGTTGGATGAGCAATCGGAGGGCGAGTTCCGCGCGCCGCTGGACCATCGCACCCCAGA
>JBBSFO010000157.1:0-9233 GCA_038238655.1 Thermomicrobiales bacterium
ACGACGACGATTTGTCGTTCTGTTTCTTCGGCCATTTGGTAGCCCTCTCCTCTTGCCAGACTGTCCAGCACCGCTTAACTTGCGGGGACACCAAGAAGTTGTTCGAGGTAACGCACAAGTTGGATTCTCGTATCTGGATCATCCTCTTGCTCGATTACTTCACGCAATGCACCGACTGCTTCTGTTGCGCCAAGGTCGCTTAGCGCAGACGCAGCGCATCGGCGTACGACTTCGTTATCACTGTGGAGTGATCGAATGAGAGCAGGAATGGCTGGGCGATAACCAATGGCCGCAAGGGCCAGTGCAAGTGTCGAACGTATCCCTTCTCGTCGCTCTTTACCGTCAATCCTCTTCAACAGAACGCGACCAGCCTCAGGATCGCGAACATCACCGATTTGCATGAGCGCGTCAGCGGCTTCATTTCGCACACTCGGTGAACGATTGCCAAGGTAGCGGATGATGGTTGGCACTGCGCTCTTTGCCTGTCTCCTGCCCAACACTTCGAGGATTACATACCGTGAGCGCGGCGTCGGCGCGATTTCCAGTGCCCGGAGCAGTTCCCGAACGCTCGCTTCGCGTTCGAGGCGAGCTTTCCTAGGGTAGAAATGCCTGGCAGGATCAGACGCGACATCGATGTCCCAATCCTTACGCCGTCGCCATGACAAGTCAAGTGGCGCTTCAAGAATAGAGATGATTTCATCGGCGCGCAACGTCTTTTTCATTGCACTAACAGCGTATCACTCGTCTGTGTCCGCGCTTCCTTGTCGGTGCGTTTGATGAGGCCGCTGAGGATGTTGCCGGGGCCGATTTCGAGGTAGTCGGTGATGCCCGCGTCGCGCATCGTCTCGACGGCGCGCACCCACTGGACGGGCGAAAAGATATGATTGACCAATTCGTCGCGGAGATCAGCGGCAATCGTCAGTGGCTGACCATCCACATTCGCCATGATCGGTATGGCGGGATCGGTGATGGCGGCAGCGGTGAGGAGCGGCGTCAGGGCGTCGGCGACCGGACGCATCAGGGAGGTGTGAAAAGCCGCCGAGACGGGGAGCATGATCGCCCGGCGCGCGCCGCGTTCTTTCGCGAAAGCGGCGGCGCGTTCGACATCCTCCTGCCGCCCGGCAATCGTCACCTGCCCCGGCGCGTTGATGTTCGCGACCTCGACGCCTGCCTCCGCCGCGAGCGCCTGCACCGCCTCCGTCTCCATGCCGAGGATAGCGGCCATCGCGCCGTGTCCAAACTCCTGCATCAACTGCCCGCGCCGCCGCACGAGGCGCACGGCGTCCGCGAAGGGCAGCGCGCCCGTGCAGACCGCCGCCGAATACTGGCCGAGGCTGTGCCCGGCGGCAAATGCCGCGTTCGGCAACTGCCCGCGCCGCTTCAGTGCCTCGAACTGGACAACACTGGCGAGCAGGATCGCGGGTTGCTGCGTGTCCGTTTGCTGGAGCGTGGTGTCCGGGCCATTCCAGATGATGTCGCTCAGCGCAAAGCCGAGGGCATCGTCCGCCTCATCAAAACGCCGTCGCGCCTCGGGTTCAGCATCCGCGAGCGCCTTGCCCATACCGACCGATTGCGAGCCTTGCCCCGGGAAAACCCATGCGGTTGCGGTCACGCGTGTACCCTTTCTGTGCCCCGTCCCCAACGGATCACCGACGCGCCCCACGTCAGCCCGCCACCGAACGCGACAAGCAACAAGTTCGCCCCCTCGTGCAGCAGCCCCTGGTTAGCCGCCTCCGAGAGCGAGATCGGGATTGTCGCGGCGGAGGTGTTGCCGTACTTGTCTATGTTGACCCATACCTTGTCGCGCGGCAGGTCGAGCCGCTTCGCCGTCGCCTCGATGATGCGCAGGTTCGCCTGATGCGGGATGAGCATGTCAATCTCGCGGAAATGCATGCCGGCGCGCGCAATCGCCTCGATTGCCGCATCGCCCATCGTCCGCACAGCAAACTTGAAGACCTCGGAGCCTTCCATCGTGATGTACTGCCCGTTGCGGTCAATCATCTCTTGCGTTACAGGTAACGTGGAGCCGCCACCGGGCGCTTTCAGCAGGTGTCCCCCGCTGCCATCCGCACCGAGCATCAACGAAAGCAGGCCACGCGGTTGGTTGGTCGCTTCGAGGACGACCGCACCCGCACCATCGCCAAATAAAATGCAGGTGCGGCGGTCAGTGTAGTCGGTGAGGCGGGTGAGCGTCTCCGCACCGATCACGAGGATGCGGGAATAGATGCCGGTGCGGATGAACTGGGTCGCAGTACCGAGCGCGTAGATGAAGCCGGAGCACGCCGCGCCGATGTCGAAGGCGGGAATGCGCGTCACGCCGAGCAGGCTCTGCACGACACACGCAGTGCTGGGAAAGAAGTAGTCCGGCGAGGCAGTGGCAACGATAATCAGGTCGAGGTCCGACGGATCGAGCTTCGCGATGGCGAGCGCCTTGCGGGCGGCATGTGCCCCGAGCGTGGCGGTCGTCTCACCCGGCGCGGCGACGCGACGCTCGCGGATGCCGGTGCGCGACATGATCCACTCGTCATTGGTCGCTACCATCCGTTCGAGATCGGCGTTCGTCAGGACCTGCTCAGGAACGTAGTGGCCCCAGCCGGTAATCGCCGCGTATCGCTCGCGTTGTTCCGCCATGCCCGTACGTCCCTTCTCACTCGCATCTATCGCCGCTCTCCCTAGCATACCAAACGAGCATACGCCTTCGCGCGCCATAGCCGGGTACGATGGGCGACGAGGCGCAAACCCTTCGACCGATGGAGTGACACCAAAACGAGAGTGGCAGCTGCCACTCTCGTCTCAATGTGTGTACGTGTGCCGATGCGTTTACTGCTGCGTGCGGCGAGTACGCTGTTTGATCTCAATAATCTGATTGCCACGATACTGGCCGCACGTCGGGCAGACGTGGTGCGAGCGCATGTACGAACGGCAATTCGGGCAAACCACGAGATGCACGGGGGCAATATGATCGTGGCTGCGGCGTGATCCGCGCTTTGAACGCGACGTGCGAAACTTTGGTACGGCTCCCATGCGCTTGCTCTCCTATCGTCGCAACGAAAAACCCGCGTTCGACACGCGGGACTTCGCGTCAATCGCCCGTCGTCCGCGCATGATAGCCTATTCGGCTTCATCCTGCAAGAGCGTCCCAAGCACTGCGAACGGGTTGGCCGCTTCGTCAGGGGTCGTTTCATCGAGCAGCACCGGCTCCGTACCCGGCTTGACCGGCTGCATCGGCAGTGCGACGAGCAGCACCTGCCGCAACGGCTCACGCAGGTCAATCTCGTGGTTGTCCTCGACCGGGAAGACCTCCGGTTCATCAGTGGGATCATCGTCATAGTGGATTGGCCGACCCGTCGAGACATCAACCGCCGGGCGGAACTGCTCGGCGAACTCGGCCTCGACGGGCTGCGTGAAGAGGTCGAGCGTCCGCACGCATTCCAAATCCACATCCGCGCGCACGATTCCTTCGGCGAGTACGCCCGCACCGACGCGCAACAGTCGGAACTCCGCATGCACAGCCCGCGCGACAAGATCGCGGTCGAGATCGAGCGACGGCACATCAAGGATGTAACGCCGCGTCCGGCCCATCGCGTCGCTCTTCAGATAATCCACGACGTTGAGCGTGGTATCGGTGAGATGTTCTGCTGGTCCTGGCATCGTTCGCCTCCGGGCACCGTGGTGCAGCCCGCTTGTTGATCGTTTCACCGTGCGGTAATCGCCCGATGAACGCGTGAATAAACCGACAAAGTATAACGCGTCGCACATCATTTCGCAATAGTTTCGCCTTCACAATCCCCGACCGGCGACCGCACAATTGCAACGATGAATCCGTCGTTTCGTTGCGTACGTACGCAGAAAGACGCTTGACAAAAGCGAACGCATGTTCTATACTAACTACCGGACAGCAGCACTGACACAACCAAGGGAGGCAACGCGAAATGATGGACGAACAGCGGGCATTGGCACTGTCGCGTCTTTACATTCAAGAGCGCATTGCGGCGGCCGAAAAAGAGCACCTGCTCCGTATGGTCGGCACGCGACGCGCATATCTCCCGAAGGCCGTGGCGTGGGCAGGCGGCGTCCTCGTGCGGATCGGGCGTCGGTTGGAATCGTTCGGCGGCGCGGCGCACGCTGGAGCAGCGTTCGAGATGCGGCGGGCAGTGTAGATGGATGTGACGACAATGAGTTTCAACGTGTTGGCGCTCTTAGGACTCGAACCGGCCTCTCCCGACATCGTACGAAAGGTTGGCAGTGTGAAAGGCAAAATCGCGCTTATCACGATCCTCACCGACGATGTGCCCCGGCTCGTCGCCTTTTATCGGGATGTACTCGGCTTCGCGGCGGAGAACCCGAGAGACGATATGACGGAATTCGTCAGCGAGGGTGTCCGATTCGCGGTCTGCAATCGCGCTGAACTAGTGGATGCGACGCATCACCCCCGTTTCAGTGAGCCGTCGCGCGGGCAGGCGTTCGAACTCGCCTTTCCCCTGCCGACGCGGGACGATGTAGACCGCGCTTACGCGGAAATCACGGCGAACGGCGCGACGCCGATCCAGTCGCCCGCGACCATGCCATGGGGCCAGCGCACCGCCTTTTTCGCCGATCCCGATGGCAACATCCACGAACTCTTCGCGGACTGACCGCTTCCTTCCCCGTATATCCCCCTTCCCTCCCCTCCCGCGTCGGGAGGGAGTTGGGGGTGGGAATTCTACGCCGTGACCGTGAACTGCGCCGTCTTCGCCAATTTCCCATCGAGAAAGACGTCGGCCTTGTACTGGCCGGCGGGCCACGGATTCGACCCGCGTGCGACACTCGCATAAAGCAGAGTGCTCGTGGCCGCCTTCTCAACCTGACCAAATTCCTGCCCGGCGACGGGGCGTTTCGCGGCATCGGTTCCGTTCACGACGGTCCAGACCACTCGGACATTTGGTCTGCCTTTCGCCGTAGTGAGATGGATAATCGCGTACAGATCGGGATCAGTGGATTTGAAGGTGTCCGTGACATTCACCGCCTTGTTGTCCTGGAAATTGTGTGCGAACTCGATCTTGCTGACTGACGGACTTAACCGTGCGTACCAAACAACCACCGCGATGACACCGAAAACAATTAGCGCGCCGACCGCCCCAATGATCGGCCAGGGTGAGCGTCGCTTTCGTGATACGGGTGCGGTAGGTACGGCACCGTAGCCGGGTTGACCATACGGAGCGCTCAGATAGGGCGGTGGCGTGGACGGACCCGGAGGGTGGGGATAACCCGGCTGTGAGCCAGGCGGGAACGTTTGGCCGGGCGGCATCCCGGACGGTGGCGCTCCATACGGAGGCGGTGCGGCATAAGGAGCGCCGAGGCCTGGTGGCGGATATGCGGGCGGCGGTTGCGGCGACCATCCACTCGGAGACGCACCGCTGCCAGGGGGCGCACCGAACGCTCCGCCAGGTGGCGGCCCATAGGGTGGCGCGGGCGAGACACCCGGCGCCGAACCGGGCGGGAAACCCGGTGGTTGTCCGGGTGGCGGCGATTGCCCCGACTGATGCGACCACCCGGGATTTTCTTGATACTCCACTCCCAACCTCCCCACCGCACATCCCACGACATGCCCGCATGGCCCGACGACGCAGCTGTCTTTCCCACAAAGATCGTGGGGAAGAGTATAGCGAACGGGAAATGCACGTACAACAAGAAAGCCGCCAGCGGCATACGTGCGTCGTTTGGCGGCAACAGGCGAGGCGCATCAGAGAAAGCATGAGGCGTTGACATGCCATAGCGGGGCATAGTATTGGCTATCCGTGGATGCATCGGTTGCCCAATGCCGGGTCGGGCGGTCGCCCGTGAATGACTCGGAAACGAGGGGCGGATGTCACGATAAGAGGAGCGCCCGAACATGGCAGAGGGCATGAACACGGATGTGATAATCATCGGCGGCGGCCCTGTGGGCCTGACGCTGGCTCTGGATCTCGCCGGGCGCGGCCTCCAGGTGACGGTGATCGAGCAGCGCGCGCGTGGCGAGCCGCCGAGCGTCAAGTGCAATCATGTGGCGGCTCGCTCGATGGAATTGTTCCGGCGTCTCGGGGTCGGTCAGGCGATCAGAGACGCCGGATTGCCGGCGGATTACCCCAACGATGTCGTCTATCGCACGACGATGGTGGGCCGCGAGTTGGCGCGCATCCCCATCCCCTGTCGCCGCGACCGCTACACCGCCACGGGTGGTCCGGACACCTGGTGGCCGACCCCGGAGCCGCCGCACCGAATCAACCAGATCTATCTCGAACCGATTCTGTTCGCGCATGCCTCGGCAACGCCCGGCATCACGATCCTCAACCGGGTCCGGTTCGAGAACCTCGCTCAGGACGATCACGTCGTTACGGCGCAGGTGCGTCATCTCGACTCGGGCGAGCATCTGACCATCATCGCGCCCTATCTCGTCGGGTGTGATGGCGGACGGTCCGAGGTTCGCCGGACGATCGGCGTGCGGCTCGTGGGCGATCCTGTCGTGCAGCGCGTCCAATCGAGTTATATCCGCGCGCCGCAATTGCAGTCCCTTCAGGGCGGCAGTTCAGCGTGGGGGAACATCTCGCTCAACCCACGCCGCAGCGGTACCGTCTACGCGATTGATGGCCGCGAAACCTGGCTGGTCCACAACTATCTACGGGATGACGAGGCAGATTTCGACGCCGTTGACCGCGACTGGACAACCCGCGCGATCCTCGGCGTCGGCCCGGATTTCCGGTACGAGATTATCAGCAAGGAAGACTGGTTCGGTCGTCGCCTCGTCACAGAGCGACTCCGGGACCGGCGCATTTTCCTGTGCGGCGACGCAGCGCATATCTGGGTACCGTACGCGGGCTACGGCATGAATGCCGGCCTCGCGGATGCGGCGAACCTCGGCTGGCTCCTCGCCGCTCGCCTCCACGGCTGGGGCGCGGAGGGCATCCTCGACGCCTACGAACGCGAGCGCCTGCCGATCACCGAGCAGGTGTCACGCTTCGCGATGGATCATGCTCACGCGATGGCGAAACAGCGGCGCGGCGTCCCCGCAGAGATCGAGGAGGAAAGCGCCATTGGTGAGGCGGCCCGCGCGGCGGTCGGGAAAGCGGCGTACGACCTCAATGTCCAACAATACTGCTGCGCGGGGTTGAACTTCGGCTACTACTACGACGCCTCGCCGATCATCGCCTACGATGGCGCGCCGCAACCGCCGTATTCGATGGGCGACTTCACGCCCTCGGCCGTTCCCGGCTGTCGCACGCCGCATCTCTGGCTGGGAGGCGGTCGGTCGCTCTACGACGCATTCGGCCCGGAGTACACCCTGCTGCGCTTCGACCCGACGGTCGCCGTTGACGCTCTGCTGAATGCCGCCGCCGACCGCCACATGCCACTGCATCTTCTCGATGTCCGTGCAGACGCCGCCGCAACGGAGTACGACGTACGTCTCGTCCTTTCGCGACCCGATCAGCATGTGGCATGGCGCGGCGATGCACCGCCGCTGGATTCACTCGCCCTGATAGATCGTGTGCGGGGCGCGCTATCACTATGAGCGCCGAGCGGTGGCAACATTCGCGCGCCACACACGAAAGAAATCCGTGTTTGTCAGATTGGCACATCCGCAGGCGGAACGCTTTCGCCGAGGGTTTGCATCAGGCGATTTGCCCACGCGAACATCGCCGTTGCCTGGGTCACGTCGAGGATTTCCATGTCCGACAGCCCCACACGTCGCAAGGGCGCGAGATCGTGTGCGGTCATTCCCTCGGGGTCACGCGTCAGCTTAACGGCGAAATCAACGATTGCGCGATTGCGGTCGCCAAGTTCCGTTTCCACGCCTTCGTCGAGCAATCGCTGCATTGCGTCGGTTTCTTTTGTCAGTTGTACGAAGCGGCGGGCATGGACCGAGGTGCAGTAGACGCAGCCATTGATGAGCGACGCCGCGACCGCCGCCAGTTCGCGATCCGCGCGCCGCGCGCCACGGGGGCCGTACATTACCGCATTGAACAAGCCGGTGCGCTCGCGCAGCGCGGGGATGTCATGCGCGAGCGTGGCGTAGTACGCCCGCCCATCCGGCGACGGGGCGACTTCCGTCACCAGCGCCGCCTGCTCGGGCGTCGCCCCGACATCGTCCACCGTTTCGATCCAGGGCCGCCAGGTGACATTGCCCATCGTAAAGGGCGGTCGCTGCTCGGTGCTCATGCTTCCTCCGCGAGTAGACGCAGCCCAACGAGGACGCGCGCCTGAAAACTGACAAGGGCAATCAGTTGCGAGATCGTGACGATGTCGCGCGGGCCTAACCCGGCCGCTTTCAATTCCGCAATATGTGCGGGTGTGGCCACGCCCGGCTCCCGTGCCAGACGATCGGTATGCCGCAGGATTGCCGCCTCGCGCGCCGATAGTCCCGATCCGTCCGGCAACCGCTCAATCGCTCCCAGCGCCGTATCGCTCGCTCCCAAATCGCGCAGACGGTCGCGGTGCCACGCGGCCAGCGTCGGACTCGGCGTGAGCGCGGCGGCCCGGTACGCGATCATCTCACGCTCGTGACGGCTGACGCCCGCCAGGTCGTCCGGTTCGAGCAACGCACGGTAACTCCCCTGCGCATGCCGCACGACATCCGGTCGCGCCGCACGCACCTGTGCGAGCGGCGCATCTGCCTTCAGACCGGCGAGCCGGTTGATCACGTCGTCCACATCGGCATCATTTGGGATGCCCGCCGATTCCGCCGTTTCTGCCATTGTTTCCACCTTCGAAAGTACCGCGATTGCGGCCTACGTTACGGTCGCTCATGCCCGTGCCATCGTACACCCATCGCCGCACCCTACACCGTTGGTCGCAAGATTGCTAAGTACGTTCTGCGTTGGCACGTTCGGGACGTGAAAGGCAGAAGCAGCATGGATACATCGGAGGCGGAAGAAATACATCGCGCATTGCGCGCTATCCGGCGTCACCTCACCGTGGCGTTTCTTGCCGTCGAGCAACTGTGCCGGAAATTCGCATCATTCCCGCCCGCGCAACGTTTATGTTCGTTCACGACGGATGCACTCGGTCACATACGGGATGAGGTTGTCGCAATTGAGAAGCGCGTCATGCGGTCAGAGCGACGTGACGTGCATCTGCCCGACCCTTTCTCCGAGCACCTTCCCGAATAGTCAGAGCGCACAACCATGATAGGATACGGATATACGCCGCGAAATCCAACTCGATGCTCGCGCGAGCAGGAAAGGGATGCATGCCACGACAACGCATTGCCATCGTCAACG
>JBBSFO010000158.1:0-9225 GCA_038238655.1 Thermomicrobiales bacterium
AACGCGCTGGTGGTGGGGGTGGGGAGTGACGGGAAGTACAACCTCTACACCTCATCGGGAGGAGACTTCGTGGTGGACATCACGGGCTACTTCGTGGCACCAGGGGGATGACCAGCGCCGCGTCCGCTGCGGCGGGAGAGTGTAGGGGAAGGTAGCGTCTTCCGGCATGTGCCCATCGCGGCACGGGTAGCCCGACGCCGGTGCCTGCCCCTTACCACCTCCCAACCGTCTTTTCGATCCATCCCACTTCCCTCGTTTGCCGCGTCGGCGTCAAGAACGTACAATACCGGCGTTCGTATGCGGATTTCGCGAGGATAGTGACACGAATGACTGAGTACACCACACAAGATAATGACATCGCCAGCATCACGGCACGGGCCGCCATTCCGCCATTGGCGCCGGGCGAGAAGAAAAAGTGTGTCGTGGCGATGAGCGGCGGCGTGGACAGCGCCGTGACCGCCCTTTTGATGCGCGACGCCGGATACGATGTTGTCGGGATCACAATGCGCCTCTATAGCGGCGACGAAACGGGCGCGGTCGCGCACGGCACCGGCTCCTGCTGTGGATTGGAGGGTGTCGAGGATGCGCGCGCGATCTGCCAGACGCTCCGCGTCCCCTTTTATCCGCTCAACTTCGAGCGGCAGTTCGAGCAGCATGTAATCGCACCGTTCGCCGCCGCCTATGCGGTCGGTCGCACGCCGAATCCTTGCCTGAACTGTAACCGGCATCTGAAATTCGCCGCCTTGCTCGGTCGCGCCATCGCGATGGGTGCGGACTATCTCGCCACCGGTCACTACGCAATCATCCGGCAGGACGCTGACGGAGACTCCCACCTCCATCGCGGCGTGGACGCGACCAAGGATCAATCAAGCGTTTTGTATACCTTCACGCAGCAGCAACTAGCCCGCACACTCCTGCCCCTCGGCACGCTAACGAAGCGGGAAGTACGGGCAATCGCCCGGGCGCATAGCCTCCCGGTCGCGGAAAAGCCGGAGAGTCAGGACATCTGCTTCGTCCCGGACGGCGACTACGCCCGCATCGTCGCGGAGCGGCAGCCGGACGCCTTCACACCCGGTGAGATTGTGGACACGGTCGGCGCGGTTGTCGGGCGACACGCGGGGATCGGGCACTACACCGTTGGGCAGCGGCGCGGCCTTCGTGTCGCGCAGGGCGAGCGGCGATACGTCATCGGGCTGGACAGCGATGCGAACCGCGTCGTCATCGGCAACGCGGACGATCTCACCGCGCACGCGCTCGTTGCGGACGATGTGCTCTTTGTTGGTGCAACGCCGCGCGAGCCGATCATGGTCGAGGCGATGGTGCGCTACCGTAGTACGCCCGTAACCGCCACGCTGACTCCCCTGCCGGATCGGACGGCACGACTCGTCTTCTCCGACGGACTGCGCCAGCCCGCCGCGACGCCGGGGCAGGCGGTCGTCTTTTACCGGGGCGATGAGGTACTCGGCGGCGGCACGATCGAACGCGTCGAGCGGGGCGACGGCACACTGCTGGATATGGACGCACTGGCTGGCATGCAACATGCATCTCCCATCGCCGTTATTGCGATGGATGATCTCGCGGTCATTGGCGAGTGAACGAGGAGGGCATCGTGGCCCCGTCGGTGCTTCTGACCGTCCTGATCGCCGGGATTCTCGGCCTGCTCGCGCACGCGACGCTCGGGCGGTACCTGTGGCAACTACCTGTCTACCTCCTCGCGGCGGTGGTCGGGGTGTTCGCGGGCGAGATCGCGGCGACGCTGGCGGGCGGCGGATGGTTCCGGTACGGGAACGTCCCGGTCGGCTCCGTGCTGTTGGGCGGGGTCGGCGCGATCCTGTTGGCGTGGCTACTCACCTTTCGCGCGATCACGCGCACCGAAGCCGGGGACTAAGAGGAAAAACCACCAACACTGCCCAGAGAGCACCCGCAAGAACACCACGAACCTTGCGAAATCTTTTACCTCTTGGTGTCCTGGTAGTTTATAAATGCGGTTGCTATTGGTAATCGCTCGCGATGGGTGCGGGCACGGCGTGACACGTTGAAGGAGCGAGGGATGAAGAAAGCGTTGCCGTTCATTATCGCGGGTGGATTGCTCGTCCTTTTGATCATTGTCGGTATCTTGCTGTACCACTGGGACGGTCTCCAGCAGCTTAAGGACCTCGCGATCATCTTCCTCGCGGCGCTCTTCGTCGTCACGGTGCTGCTGCTCGCGGCGATGGTTGGCATCTTCGCGTATGTCTCGCTCCTGATGAAGGACAAACTGATCCCGGTGCTCGAAGAACTGACCCGGACGGCGGGCGAACTGACGCAGACCGCCCAGCGCGTCAAGGGGACGACCGAATTCGTCTCGGAGCAGGTCGCCAGCCCGATCATCGGGCTGGCGAAGAACCTTGCCCGGATGCGCGCGATGGCGAAGGTCGCCACAAATCGCAACGGCGACGCCGATCCGACCGTCTAGCCGCTGGAGACAATAGTGCAGATCGAGCAGCCTCCCAAATCCCTCCCGGTCGGTCATAGCGCCTTTGTGGCGAATGACGATGCGCCGACGTCGTCGCGCCGGTTTCGGCGCGGTCTCGTACTCGGCATCGTCGCCGGTGTGATCGCGACGCTCCTGCTCTCGCCGAAAACGGGCGAGGAGACGCGCGAGCAGGTGAAAGAGATCGGCATCGTCCTCAAAGAGCGCGCCATCGGCATGATGACCGGCGAGCGGCCCTACATCCCCAATCAGGACGAAGCCGGGCCGATGCCGAAGTGATCGAACCGAGAGGCATATCCTGGTGGAAGCATGCGGGACGTCTGCTTCCACCTTTCTCCGTGCGCTCGATCAATTCAATCCGATTGCCAAACGGGTCGCGCGTCTCAAAGCGGTCATAGCCGGGAATCGGGATGCTTTCGAGGATCGTGCATCCTGCCGCCACAAGCCTTTCGCGCCACACCACGAGGTCCGCGACTTCATAGGCGAGGTGCGCCTTTGTCGCCATGCGGTTCACGCCATCTTCCGTGCTGACGTGAATCTGCTGTTCCCCAAGTTCCACCCAGAAGCCGCCGCGTCCCGCGAGCGATGCGGGCTTGACACTTTCTACAAGCCCCAGCCTGCCGCAATAGAACTGCCGCGCCGCTTCCTCGTCATCAGCGGGAACCGTGATCTGAACGTGGTGAAGGCGGAGAATCAGAGTCGCAATCGGAATCGGAATCGGCGGCGCAGGATGACGACTGAGCGCACGGCTGTGCGCTTCTTCCTCACTGCTATTGCCCTGAAAATCGCCCGCTCGTTGCTCATTCACCGACTTCGCCCGGCGCGAGACCGAGCGGCAGGGGAGCGGGACGATCACAGGTGCTCGCGACATCAATGTGCGTCCCGATACGGGAAGCGTCGTGGAACGCGTGCATCAGGTCGAGGACGTGATAGGCCAGCACTCCGCTCGCCCGGTGTGGACGACCGGAGCGCATGGCGGCAGCCATGTCCGCGATGCCGAGGCCACGGCTATTCTCCGCGTGACCGTACAACAGCGGCACCTCCTCCCACTCCTGCTGTCGCGCGCGATTGAGACGCACCGGGCCACCGAAGGTGTTCGGGTCCGGTACGCTCAAGGTGCCTTCCGTGCCGTAGATTTCGATGCGTGGCAACGTGCTTCCCCAGACATCGAACGACGTGATGATCGTGCCGACCGCGCCGCCCACGAAGTCCATCAGTCCGGCGACATGCGTGGGGGTGTTGACGTGGATCGTCGTGCCAAATTTCGGCTGGCTCGTGATCGTGCGTTCCGGCGTGGCGATCTGCGCCGAACCCGTCACACGCCGCACCGGGCCGAGCAGATTGACAAGCGCGGTGAGGTAATACGGCCCCATATCGAACATCGGGCCTGCGCCAATCTGATAATAGAAATCGGGGTCCGGGTGCCAGTGCTCCGGGCCGTGGTTCATCATCGTGGCGACCGCAGCGACCGGCTGCCCGATCGCGCCGTCGTCAATCAATTTGCGGCAGGTCTGGATGCCGCCACCAAGAAACGTGTCTGGCGCGCAACCGACGCGCAATCCCTTTGCCGCCGCCAACGCCAACATCCGCTGGCCGTCGTCGCGGCTGATTGCCAGCGGCTTCTCGTTGTAGACTGATTTCCCTGCTTCCAGTGCGGCCAGGGCGATCTCGGCATGCGCGTTCGGGATCGTCAGATTCAGGACGATCTCGATGTCCGGGTCTGCCAGCAATTCCGCAACGCCGCACGCCTTGGGCACACCATACTCCGCCGCGCGCGCCTCGGCCCGCTCGACGAACAGGTCCGCGCACGCCGCGATCTCAATCGCCGATAGCCATTGCGCGTTCTTGAGATAGATGCTGCTGATCGTCCCGCAGCCAACGATACCGACCTTCACTGGCTCTGCCACACTGCCTCCTTTTCGGAGTAACGAGTAACGAGTAACGAGGGGGAAGAGATCGCCGGTATCACTCGTTACTCGTTACTCGTTACTTACTCGCCCAGAGCATGCCGCGCTGCACGATGGTGCGCGCTTCGGGCACGGCAAAATCCTTTGCGACATGGCCCAACGCGCTGTAAAAGACGCGGCCCGCGCCCCACTGTCGTTTCCAGACGACAGGCATCACCGTCCCGGCGATCCAAGGGAGGATAGCGCCACTGAAGGTCGTCGTCGCCAGCACCGCATTTGACGGGTCTACGTGCAGATAGTATTGCTCGGAATGCATCGTGAAGTCACTGAGGCCCGTCATAATTGGATCGTCGTGGTCGGTGATATTCACAGTGTAATCAATGATGTTGCCGGGGTGCGCTACCCATTGCCCACCGACCATGAATTGGTATTCGACACTGTCGCGGAAGGAATCGGCCATGCCGCCGTGCCAGCCCGCAATACCAACGCCGCTTGCCACCGCACCGAGCAATCCGGCGAGTTGCTCCCGGCTGATCGCGCTCTGTGTCCACACGGGGACGATCAGGTCGAGCGCGCGCATCAATGGTTCATCCAGATACGTGTCGAGGGTATCGGATATGGTGACGTCGTACCCCTGCTCACGCAAAAATGGGGCGAAGACGTGGACGCATTGCTCCGGTTCGTGACCCGGCCAGCCACCCCAGGTCATCAGCGCGCGCTTCATTAGGCAATCTCCTTGGTCCGCGCCGGTGCGCCGGATGTGCCATGCGTGCGGCGGGCCGTTTTTTCTTCCCACCAGTCGGCGATCCGATGCCCGATTGCCGCCATTCCGGCGGCGATCAGCAACACAAACGGGTACGCGAGGAAGATAAACGCACCCCGCACGCCACCCGTCGGTACCGGCCCATGCTTGAGGATCACCCCGAACGGAAACCAGCCCGTATCACTGAGGATTTCCTGCCGCCACGGATGCGGGTCCTTCAGCCAAATGCGAAACCAGATCAGGATGCCCCAATACACGAACGCGCCGACAATCGCCCAGACCATCAGCGAAACGAACGTGATACCGACGAACCAGAAGACGCGCGTCCTCGGCTCCTCGTCCGCGATCAATGCCCGATACACCTGCGTGCCGACGATGCCGTAGTAGATAGCGTAGAGCACGATGGCAAAGAGCACCGCCACGCCGCCCTCGATGAACCCCATCGCATCCCTCATTTCTCGTGCCGATCATCCCGCGCAAGAATAACACGCGCGAATGCCCGTCGCATGGAGCACGGTCAGGTCGAGTAGCCGAGCGCCCGCCGCGGCATCAAACCTCCTCGTCATCCTCATTCTCCGCGATGTTGCGATCATCTCTTCACGATTCGCTTCATAAAAAGCGAGTGCTTCTTCGATATCCGCACGAGCGATAGACGGATAGACGCCTTCCATTGTCTTCAAATCATGATGATAAATCCGCGCATACTGCACAATCGTCCGAACGGGGATGCGCGTTCCCGCGACACTTGGCTCCCCGCTGAGAATGCCCGCCCTGCGGGCAATATTCGTGAAGATTTTTGCGTGTGTCACCATGATGATCGCTCCTCTGGATGCGACGAGGTATCGAGACAAATATGGCAGCCATGCTTACGCCGACTCACTAACGGTAGCGGCCAGCGCGAAGAAGGCTTCGCGGCGTGCAGTGGTCAGAGCGCTGTTGAGGCCGGACGTGCTAGGGACGACGAAAAGGCGGCAACCGGCGATGTCGCCCTCCTGCGGGCCGTAGCGGGCCGGACCGCGTGCTTCGGTCAGGTTCTGGTAAACACGCGCGCCATTGCAGCAAAGCCAGCGCGGCTGGTACCGCGCCAGCAGCGCGACGATCCGCTCGCGCCCGGCGCGATAGACTGCATCGGGCACCTCATCCGCGCGACGAGAGGGGCGCTCGTGCAAATCCGTCAGGCCAATGCCGAAGGTCGGCAGCAGCACATCCTCTTCCGGCATCATTCGCCGGGGCGTCAGTCCCGACGCGAACAAAAGCGGATAAAAGCGATTGCCGGGGTGCGCATAGTAGTGGCCCGTCTGGCTGGCGCGGATGCTCGGGTTCGAGCCGATAAAGATCAGTTGCAACCCCGGTGCGAGGATATCTGGCAGGCCGGGAAGTTCGGTCGGTGGTATGGGGCGTGTCATCGCGGGATTGTATCATCGGGCGCGCAACCGGGAGGCTTGACGGCGCGTAGATTCTCTTGTAACATGATGACGCGCCGATGAGTTACAAATTACACGAATGGCGCGGGACCCACAAGGAGTGATAGCAATGCAGTACGAAGGACAAAACCCACGCGGCGACCACGGCCCACGACCCGAGCGACCCGAGTCCGGCGACTTCGGCTCTCGCTGGGCAGAAGGTGGCCCACAGATCCCCTGGCCGGAGATGAAGCGGCGGATGCGCGAGGCATTCCGTGAGGGGTTCCGCCCCGGCGACCCCGAGTGGCGGCGCTTCTTCAAGCAGTTTTTCGATGGCGAGGGGCAGAACGGTGGACCCGGCGGTAGTGGTGACAACCGACGCTCCAATGTTCTCAGCCTGCGGGTAGACGACCGAACACTCGCCGCGATAGACAGCCTCGTCGAGGCAGGCTTGTTCGCGACCCGCGCAGAGAGCGCGACGTGGCTCCTCCAGGCGGGCGTCGCCTCGAACACTGAGTTGTTCGAGCGCATCAACAACACCGTCTCGGAGATTCGCCGCCTGCGTGAGGAGTTGCAGCGACGGATGAACGCGGCGACCGGTGTCCCCCAGGAGACCGAACCGCACACCGAGTCCCACACGGAACCACAGAGTGGCGAGCACCACGAGCACCACGATCAGGGCCAGGAAACACACCACATGTAATCGAAACCGGGGAGAACCGCAAAGACGCAGAGGACGCAAAGAGCGCAAAGAGGGAAGAGAAGAAATTCTTTCTCTCCTTCTTTGCGTCCTCTGTGATCTTTGCGTCTTTGCGGTTCTCCCCGGTTTCTCGCTAGTGCATGCGGATACCGCCGTCCACGACGAGAGTTTGGCCGGTGATGAAGCGGGAATCGTCGGAGGCGAGGAACAGGGCAACGCGAGCGACGTCGTCTACCGTGCCAGTGCGCTTGAGGGCGGCGAGCGGCGCGAACCGGGAACGGACATACTCCGGTAGCGGCCCGCGCTTCGAATGGACGAAGCCGGGAACAATCACATTGACGCGGATGCCGAGCGGGCCAAGTTCCATCGCCAGCCGCTGGCTCGCGCGCCACAGCCCCGCCTTGGCGCCCGCGTACGGCGTGCCGACGAAGTAGCCGGGGTCGGGGTCTTTCGCGACCCCGGAGGCGAAATTAATAATCGTGCCAGCCTGCTGCGCGACCATCTGGCGCGCGGCGGCCTGGGCGACAAAGAAGGGGCCTTTGAAATCGGTCGCCATGATCGCGTCAAAGGCTTCTTCGGTGACGTGAAAGAGTTCGGTCGTATCGAACGTACCGGCGTTGTTGACGAGGATGTCGAGCCGCCCGAACCGCTCCACGGTTGCCGCGATGAGTCGCTGCCCTTCGGTGACAATGCTGACATCCGCCTGCACGGTCTCGGCACGGCGGCCGAGAGCACGGATGTCGCTCGCCGTTTGCGCCGCACCCGCCGCCGAGTTGCGGTAATTGATGGCGATGTCCGCGCCTTCTTCGGCAAAGGCGAGTGCGATTGCCCGCCCGATCCCCCGCCCCGCGCCCGTAATCAGCGCGACCTTGCCCGCCAGTTTGCCCGCCGGTTGCTCGCTCACCTCGTATCCTCCCGCATGTTCGTCCGTCATCGTGCCGATAGTGTACCGCGCGACACGGCGGATGTAGTAAGATGGCGGCATACCGGGTGTCTTCCAGAGATTGACTGCGTCCCCGTTCTATTTGCGCCATCGGGACGTTCTTAATGGCGAGTGCGCGAATCGGCGCGTGGTAGAAACTTTTCGGGAGGAATGGCGTGCGACTTCGGATGATCGTGGGAACGTTTCTGCTGCTCCCTTTGCTACTCCTCGCGTTTGGCCCGACCGTCTTCGATTCTTCCCATACAGCGGCGGCGGTTGATCCGCCTGCATCGTGCGCCACGCAGACGCAAAAGTGCGTCAAGGGCATCCTTTTTGCGTACTGGTTGGAGCATGGCGGCGTGGAGCGCTGGGGCTATCCGATCACCGACGAGTTCGACGAGCCGAACGCAGACGGTAAGACGCACCGTGTCCAGTATTTTGAGCGTGGTCGGTTGGAATATCATCAGGAATTCATCAATACCCCCTCGATCGTCCTCCCCGGTTTGCTGGGTCGGGAGCAATTCGCCGTCCGCCATCCGGATGGCCGCCCCGCGAGCGCGACGGGCGACCAATGCTTTGCGGAAACGAATCGCTGCATTACCGGCGGATTCAAGAACTATTGGCAACAGAATGGCGGAGCGGGGCCGTTCGGCTTCCCAGTCTCGGACGAGTTCGACGAGTCGGCCACCGGGCAGACCGCGCGCGTCCAGTATTTCGAGCGGGCGCGCTTCGAGTATCACCCCGAGGCTGTTGGGACGAAGGGCGAAGTAACTCTCGGGCTGATCGGCAGTGATGCCTTCACCGCGAAGTATCCCAATGGTCAACCGCCCGCCGCGACGGGTTTCGCGGTCAATGTCTGGGCGAACACGAAAGCGGGCATGCCTTACCCGGCCCCGGTCGCGAATGTCGCGGCGCGCGTGTTTGTGCCGGATGAACTGGCCGGCAATATCACCGTCATTGATCCATCGAACTTCCAGGTCATTGACCGCTATCCGACCGGTCGGACGTCGCATCACGTCAGCCCCTCGCCGGACTTCGCGCATCTCTACGTCGAGAA
>JBBSFO010000159.1:0-9213 GCA_038238655.1 Thermomicrobiales bacterium
CGCAATCATGCCGAGATTCGTCAGCGAAAAGGCGATAGCACGCATGTCGCCCAGTTCGCGCCGCAGGGCGAGGCTTTGTGTGTAGAACGCACGGGCGGCGACGAAATCTCCCTGCTGCTTCGCGACCGCACCGAGGTTGTTGAGGGCAAAGCCGACCGTCGCCGTGTCCCCGGTCGCACGCCCGGCCGCCAAACTCTCCTCATAGTGAGCGCGGGCAGTGTCGTAATCGCCCTGCTGCTGCGCGACGACGCCGAGATTCATCAGTGCGTGCGCGACCGCCTGCGGATGCCCCGCTGCCCGCCCGATCGCCAGACTCTCCTCGTAGCGGGCACGGGCAGTGTCGTAATCGCCCTGCCGCTGCGCAAGGATGCCGAGGTTGATCAATGTGCGTGTGACGGCCTCGCTGTCACCCGTTGCGCGCCGGATCGCCAGGCATTCTTCGTACCGTTCCCGCGCGGTGGCGAAATCGCCCCCATCGCGCGCCATGCCGGCGAGATTGCTCAATGAGTGCGCGATGCCCGCCTGATGCCCCAGGCGACGCCGGATCGCCAGACTCTCCTGGTACTGCTGCTGTGCCGCCGTGTGTTCTCCCTGGGCCCGCATGAGTGTACCGAGGCCGTCGAGCGCCTTCGCTCGTAGGAGGGGCGCCACTCCCTCCGCGTGCGCCAACGCGCGCTCCATCCAGCGTCGCCCCTCTGTCAGGTAGCCACGGACAAACCAGAAACGCCAGAATGCCCCAACGATGCGCGCCGCCGCCTCATGGTTCCCCACATCAAGGGCATCGCGGATCGAGACACGTATATTGTCGTGCTCCTCTTCGAGACGACCGAGCCATGATCCCTGCGCCGTCCCCGCCAAGTGCGGTTCCGCCTCCTCCGCAAGCATGAGGTAGTACATCGTGTGGGCAGCGCGCATCGTCGCCAGTTCGCCGCGCGCTTCCAGGCGCTCCAACGCATAGTCGCGGATCGTACCGAGCATCGCAAAGCGCGACTCGCCTTCCCGCCCCTCCGTATGCCGGAGCATGCTCTTGTCCGCGAGCGAGGACAAGCCGTCAATGACTTCCACGGCAAGATCATACGGGGTGTCGCAAATCGCCTCGATCGCCGTTAGTGTCCCTCCCCCTGCGAAGACGGCCATACGCGCGAACAATGTCTGCTCATCCGCGCCGAGTGTTGTGTAACTCCAATCAATCGCGCCGCGCAGGGTTTGTTGGCGGGCGGGCAGATCGCGCGCGCCGCCGGTCAGGACCTGCAAGGTATGCGTGAGCCGCTGAAGGAGCGCCTGCGGCGTCAGCAGTTTAATCCGTGCAGCAGCCAGTTCGATTGCCAGTGGCAGACCGTCCAGCCGCGCGCAGATATCGGCGATCGCCTTCGCGTTCGCCGTCGTGAGCGCGAAATCCGTCTTCGCCTCCTGCGCCCGCGCGACAAACAGGCGCACCGATTCGTAGTGCATTAATTGCTCGACCGTCGCTCGCCGCCGATCCGGCAATGGCAATGGCAGAACAGGATATTCGCGCTCCCCGTAAATGTGGAGCGCCGATCGGCTTGTGGCGAGCGCCTTGACGCCGGGTGCGGCCGTCAGCAATTTGGCGATTGCCGGCGCTGCGACCTCGACCTGCTCGAAGTTATCCAACATCAGCAACGTGCGCTGCGTGCGCAGGGCGGCGTGGAGGCGCGCGGCAAGTGGCTGCCCGCTCCCTTCCGTGACGCCGAGTGCCTCCGCGATCTGTGACAGCACCCGCGCGGGGTCAACGACATCGGCGAGCGCGACGAAGAAGACGCCATCTGGGAAGAAGTCGAGGCATTCCGCCGCCACCTGTACGCCGAGGCGCGTCTTTCCCGTACCGCCCGGCCCCGTCAGCGTCACGAGCCGCACATCGTCCCGGCGGAGCAGGGCGACCACGTCCATCGCCTCGCGTTCGCGCCCGATGAGCATGTTCGCCTGCGCCGGCAGATTCGTGCGCTGGGTGTCGAGCGTCTTGAGCGTCGGAAAATCAGTCGGTAGGTCGGGCGCAAGGATCTGATAGATATGCTCCGGGCGCAGCAAATCTTTCAACCGCGCCGCGCCCATGTCGCGCAGGCCGATACCGGGCGGGAGGCTATCGCGGAGCAGTTCTTCGGTCGCACCGGAGACGAGCGTTTGCCCCCCATGCCCGGCGGACAGCAGCCGCGCGACTCGATTAAGCGGTCGCCCGAAGTAATCACCATTCTGCGCCTCGACCGAACCCGTATGGAGCGCCATGCGGACGCGCAACGGATCGCCCGCGCCCCATTCCTCGGCAAAGAGCGCGCGCTGGGCGGCGAGCGCAGCTTCGAGCGCGGCGGGTGCGTTCGTGAAGGCGGCGTAGAAGGCATCGCCGACCGTCTTGAAGACCACGCCGCCATGGTTCTCAATCGCGGTACCCAACAGCGCGTCGTGCCGCGCGAGAATCCTACGCATTGCCTCGGCGTCGTGCTCCCACCGCTGCGTGCTGCCGGCAATGTCCGTGAACAGAAACGTCACCGTCCCGCTGGGGAGTTCCCGCATTCGTCCATCCTTGCGCGCATGCCCGTCTGCCCAACGCAGTATAGCCGCTGGGAATGAGGGGCGAAAGGCGGGCAACTCGAAGAATGTAACCCCCGGCCCCTTTCCGTCCCTCGGCGGGGGAAGGGGTGACTCAACCTGAATGCCGTGACGTTCCGCATTACGCCCCGATCCCAAGAAGGCTCGCTTCTCCCTTCCCACGCCGAGGAACGGAAGGGGGCTGGGGGTTAGGTCAATCTCTGCCGAATGTGCGATACTGGGCTTGACAGAATGTACGTACCGCCCGGCCACTCCGGGCGTCGGTTTTGGTCGGAGGGACAGGGCTTTTGCAACGGGAAGCAGCGCCAGCGCGACCGCGTGGCTGGTGGAACGAATACGTCGCACTTTTCCTCACGGTTTGGATGGTCGGTACCGTTGTCTGGGCATTGGGGCACGCCGGGTGGGACCCGATCCTGCGACGGCTGCCAATTGTCGCGATTCCCGCTATCGCGATGGGCTACGGATTCACCAAACTCTGGCGCGTGTCAGTCGCCGCGCTGCATACGCTGGCGCTGATCGGCGGTGCGATCGTCTGCTGGCTGGTCACGACCACCGCGCCGGGTGTCGCCTCCGGCTCGCCGCGACGCCGCACGCTGCTTCTCTGGCATCGCGGCGTCGAATGGGTACGAGCGGCGTGGCGCGGCGACGCAGTGCAAGATCACGCGCTCTTTCTGCTCGTCGTCAGCATTCTCGTCTTCGCGCTCGCATATCTGGTGCTCTGGTGGGTTTTTCGCACCGGATCGTCCGTCCTCGCGATCGGTGTACCAGGGATTGCTCTGCTCACGACGGTCGGCACGACACATCTCGATCAACGATGGTACCTCGCGGCCTATTTGCTCGCCGCGCTCCCACTGGCGGCCCGCTTCGCCGGGTTCCGGCAAGAGGCACGATGGCAGCGACAGTGGATTGCCTATCCCGTTTCGCTTCGCTCGCGCTATCTCTCCGTCGGTTCGGGCATCGCGCTCGTCCTTGTCCTGGTGACGACGCTCCTGCCGGTGACCGTGCATATCGGGGCGATTGATAGCGTGTGGCAACGCGCGCAGCAGCCCGCCCAGCAACTCTACGCGGATGTACAGGAACGCTTCACACGCGCGGTGGACGGCACAGGCGCACCCCAAGTCATTCCCGGCTTTGCCTCCTTCGGACCGACGTTCCGCCTCGCCGGGAGCCTCAATCTATCGGATGCGCCGGCCGTGTATCTTGCGGCACAGGACTCGCATTACCTGAGTGCGAATGCGTACGACTTCTACACCGGCCTCGGCTGGGAGGATCACGCAACGGCAACGTTCAACCCGCAGGGCCCAAACGGCGCGATCTACTCGCCGCAGGTCTCGGTCAGCGCGAAACAGCAGGTGCCACGCCCCACCGGTGGCGTCGAGGCGACACAAAGCATCGGCTGCGACACGACCTTTTTACGCCCGCGTGGCACCTTGCTATATTCATGTGGGCAGGCCGAAACGCTTGCTGTGGACGCGCGCGTCTCACTCTCCTGGCAGCAACTGGGGCAGAGCGGCGTTGCGATCCCCTCCCCGGCAAACACTGCCCCCGCCCCCCTGACGAATCTCGTCGGTCTTGTCAGCAACCTGCAGGGACTTGCCGTACCCGGCGATCTCCCCGCCCCTGGCCCGAACGGCGAAGCGACGACACTCCGCCCTGACGGAACGCTTGTCATCTCCCTCACACCAGCCAGAATAGCAGCCTGGAAACCGACCAGCGCCGATCTTGCGGGATATGTGCAACGCGCAGCCGTTGGACAGCCACCGAACGCCAAACCGATCACGCGCCTCCTTATCACAACACTGACAGAAACAGCGGACGCACGCCAAACGGTGGATAGTCGCTTCGCCGCCATCGAGGCGGAGCAGGATCGCCTGCGCAAGCAACTGATTGACACGCAGGTTGTGGTGCAAGGCGGCAAAGTGACGATGCTGCTCTATCGCGGGCAGACGCCAAACTTCGGCGACGTGACCACCCTCGATGCGGGCGCGCCGATTGCCGCGAATGAGACGATTGCACAGACTGCGCGGATCAGCACAGCGACAACGGAGCAGTTGCGCGCGGCGGCGACCTCCTACCCGCAGTGGCTGGATCGTTATCGCATCCTCCCCGATGGCACCGCGCCGAATACGATTGCCACGCCGCAACGCGTGAAGGACCTCGCGGCGCAACTGGCGCGCGGTCAACGTGATCCCTACGACATCGCCACCGCAATGGAGCGATATCTACGCGCGACATACTCCTACGCAACGGTCGTCAACAGCCCACCCGCGAACCGCGATGTCGCCGATTACTTCCTGTTCGATGCCAAGGAAGGGTACTGCGAGTACTTCGCGACCGCGATGACTGTGCTGCTGCGCGCGGACAGCATCCCGGCACGCGTCGTGACGGGCTACCTGCCCGGCGCACGGCAACCGGATGGTCGCTTCCTTTCGCGCGAAAGCCAGGCGCATGCGTGGGTGGAAGTCTACTTCCCACAGTATGGCTGGATCACCTTCGACCCGACGCCCCGCCCGGATGTCGCGCCGATCACCCGTGGTTCCGGTCCCATCCCGCCCGAACCGGCACCGGAACCCACCCCGTCCCCCGCACCCGCAGTCGCGCCGCTCCCTGCCCCACCCGTGAGCGCCGCTCAGCAGCCAACAGCTACACTGAACAGCGGGCGAGAGAGCGGCTTCCATCTTTCGCCCTACCTTGTCCTCATCCCGTTCACGCTCCTCGCGCTCTGGGGTTTGGCGGCGTGGTACTGGTTCCTGCCTTTCCGGGGCCTCGCGCCTGCCGCGCAGTGGTATGCCCGCCTCCAGCGGAGCGCGCGCTGGCTTGGTGTCCCGAACGCACGGGCTGCGACACCGTTCGAGACGGCGGAAGCGATCGGCGACCGTTTGCCGGACGGGAAAACTGCCGCCGTCACGATTGCCCGGCGATACGCCGAGGCACAGTATGCCGCTCACCCCCTCGCCCCGGCAGAAATCGAAGGCATGCGCGGCGCTTGGAAAGAAGTGCTGACACACACGCTCCGCGTCATCCCCCGCCGCCTTGCCCGCCGAGGAAAGAAGCGTTAGTCACAGAGGCACAAGAGAGGTGGAGAACTAGATGGAAGAGCAGCGTCGGTGTTCCCGTATCGCACAATCCCTTGTACCACTTTTCTCTCTCCCTTTCTGTGCCCTCTGTGTCTCAGTGGCTACGTCCCTTCCCGCCATCCAATTGCGGATACCAGGGCCGACGCCGCTGCCGGACGAAGTCCGTGAGGCAACCGGGCGGCAGATGATCAACCATCGTGGGCCGGAGTTCGCGCGGATCCTCGCGGAAACGGTCGCAGCGATGCAGACACTGCTGCAAACGACGCACGATGTCTTGCTCATGTCCTGCTCCGGCTCGGGCGGGATGGAAGCGGCGGTCGTCAATCTTTGTTCACCCGGTGACGAGGTAATCGCGGCGCACGCGGGCGTCTTCGGCGAGCGATTCGCCGCCATCGCGGCAGCGTACGGATTGACGATCCACCATGTCACCGCGCCCGACGGTCAGGCGCTCGATCCGGCACGGATCGCCGACGCCTTCATTGCATACCCGCGTGCCAAAACGCTTTTTCTGACGCACAACGAATCCTCGACGGGCGTGACGCACGATCTACGGGCGATTGCCGAGACGGCGCATCACCATGGTGCGCTCATCGCCACTGACTGCATCACCTCGACTGCCGCGCTCGATGTGCCCGTGGACGAATGGGGCATTGATGTCGTCGTATCCGCCTCCCAGAAGGCGTGGATGGCGCCGCCCGGACTGGCGATGGTCGCAGTTGGCCCCCGTGCCTGGCAGCGGGCAACGACAGCGACATTGCCCCGCTTCTACTTCGATTTTGCGAAGCACCGCGACGCGCAGTTGAAGGGACAGACCCCCTCGACCCCCGCGTTGCCGACGCTCACCGGCCTGCATCGCGCGCTTCAGATGCTCCTTGCCGAAGGGCTTCCGGCGGTTGTCGCCCGTCATCGTGCCGCCGCCGAAGCGTGTCGCGCGGATATCGGCGACCTCACGGAGCACGGTCTCCATCTCTTCGCGGACCCGGCGCACGCGTCCAATACCGTCACGGCGGTCGTCCTCCCGGAAGGGATGGACGCGGCCCACCTGCTGACGCGGCTCGAACATGAGTACGGCGTTATCCTCGCGGGCGGCCTGGGGCGGCAATCCGGCAGGATCATACGCATCGGTCACCTCGGTCACGTCACGGCGGCAGACATGGAGGCCGTCGGTGCGGCAATGCGGGCGGCGATAGAAACTCAACCTTCCACCCCCCTTTCCTAAAAGGAGGGTAGAGAGGTTTTTCGGTGGAAACGCATACGGCCCGGATAGGTTCGGGTTTTGGGGTTCGGGATTTCGTTCCTCGAACCCCGAGCCTCACGCCGCCTACTTCACCGTCAGCGTGCCTTTCATGCCGAGCAGGTCGTGGCCGGGGATGTTGCAGCGGTAGGTGTAGGTGCCTGGTTTGAGATCGAGCGTCAGCGTCGCGGTTTTGCCTGCATCGAGCGTCGGCACACCCTTTTCCTCGCCGTTGATTTGCACATTGAAGTTGTGCGGCGAGGGGCCGCTATTCTTGATATTAAACGTCACCATCCCAGCGGTCGCGGTAGACGTGTTGAGCGCAATCATGAAGTCCTTCAGTTCAACAGCGACCGTGTTGCCGCTCGCAGCGCCGGAGGGTGCGGCCGTCGTCGCAACGGAAGAGGCTGAGGTCGCTGGCGCAGCCGTTGTCAGAGCAGCCGTTGGCGCGTTGGTGGCCGCGACGGGTGCGGGGACCGTCGTTGGAGCAGTGGTCGCGGCCACCGCAGCGGGCGCCGAAGCGCTCCCCGCCGGTCGTGTGGCGGCGGCGGCAGACCCGGATGCGGCAGCAGCAATGGTGGGTGCGGTGGTTGCGGCAGCCGGTGCGGCGCCCGATGCGGCGGTCGCGGCGCGCGTTGGCGATGCGGTCGTCGCGGTGGCGGTTGTGCTACTCCCACCGCATGCAGCCAACGAGGCACAGAGTATGAGCAATCCGACGGTAAACAAGAATCGGTGACGCATAGTGCATTTCCCTTTCAGCAGGTCTTGTGACGCTCGTATTGGCAGCGGTATCCATCACACCCTACGTACGGAAAGGCGCGCTGGATGTATGGGGAAGTTCAGGGTTCGGGATTTCGTTCCGCGAACTTCGAACTCCGACCTCCGAACCTCTCCACGGCATTGCCAGCGAATGAAGGGCGTGCGAACATCGGCGAGCGGCGACGCGAGCAGAACGGGGAGGGCGGGGATGGCAAGTGTAGGGCGACAAGCGAAAGATGTCGTAATCATCGGTGGGGGGGTGATGGGCTGCGCCATCGCCTACGAACTGGCGATACGCGGTGTCGGCGTGACGATCGTCGAGCAACGCGAGGTTGCGGCGTCCGCCTCGGGCGCGTCGGCGGGCGGCGTCCGGCAGCAGGGGCGCGACCTGCGCGAACTGCCTCTCGCGCTTCGGGCGATCCCGCGCTGGCCCGGCCTCGCCGACCGGCTCGACGCGGATGTCGAGTACCGGCGCGGTGGCCATCTGACGGTGATCGAGGATGAGGCAATCCTCCCTGCCTTCGCCGTTTCCATCACGCGGCAGCAGGAGGCGGGGTTGGACATTCGCCTCGTCGAACCGCGCGACCTCGAACAGATCATGCCGGGCGTCGCCCCGACCGTCGTCGCCGGTTCCTATACGCCCCAGGACGGCCACGCCAACCCGATCCTGACGACCAAAGCATTCGCGAATGCGGCGATCCGGGCCGGAGCGCGCCTCCTCGAACGGACAGCGATGACGGGCTTTATCAAAGACGCCACCGGTCGCATTATCGCGGTCGAAACCACTGCGGGGGCGCTCCCGTGTCGCTGGGCAGTCAACGCGGCGGGCGCGTGGGCAGGGACGGTCGCACGGCAGGCGGGCAGCGATATTCCCCTACGCCCCGCCTGTTACCAGATGCTCGTCACCGCCCCTGCGCCACATCTCCTCGATCCGGTCGTCGGCTGCGTCGGGCGACCGCTCTCGCTCAAACAAGTGCCGGAAGGCGGTTTCGTCGTCGGTGGCGGCTGGCCGGGCACGGTGGATCTCGACAATGGCCGGGCGGGCACCGTCGGCGCGCATATCGCGGGGAGCGCGGCAGCCTGCACCGGCATTCTTCCCCTCCTCCGTCAACTCCCGTTGCTGCGCGCCTGGAGCGGTATGGAAGGTGAAAGCCCGGACGGCATCGCCATGATCGGCCCCGCGCCGGACGCACCCGGGCTGTTCCACTGCTGTGGCTTCACCGGCCACGGTTTCGCCATCGCACCGGAAGTCGGCGCGGCCGTGGGCGAGTGGCTGGCGACAGGCATGCCACCCTACGATCTGCGTCACTTCGATCCGGCGCGCTTCGCGGGCGGCGCAATCCCCGCCCGCGTCCTGCCGATGGGCACGATTGACTTCACCCGCAACGAGGCGGCGCACCAGCCGGGCTGAGAATCACGTCGAAACCGGGGAGAGAATCGAACCACCAAGCCACCAAGAACTCCAGGAGGGAAAGAGAGAAAGAACTTATTCTTTCTTAAATCTCACTTCTCTGTCTCTTCTTGGTGTTCTTGGTGGCTTGGTGGTTCAACCTCTCTTCTTTGCGTCTTTGCGGTTCTCCC
>JBBSFO010000160.1:0-9200 GCA_038238655.1 Thermomicrobiales bacterium
GCGCTGGTGGCGGGAGCGAGCGACCGGGGTGATCGCGTTACGGCTGGCGATCCTCAATGACGAGTGGGATCAGCGCGTCTGCGAAACACACGCGGCCTGACCGATCACTTATGAGACGCTTCCCGGGGGCGTTGTGTGCTGTAATGCATCAACGGTGCGAATCAGGGCGTCGGCGCCTGCCTCCCAGCGAAAACGGGAGCGAACATCCGCTTCGACGCGCGCAGCACGCTCCGTCGCGTTGGCGGGGTGCGAGAGGATTTCATCCAGCGCGCCAACCATCGCTGCCACATCAGCGGGAACAATCCAGCCGTTCGCGCCGAGGATGTCGGGTGGGCCGCCTTCGTCCACGGCGACAACAGGTATCCCGCTCCATGCCGCTTCGAGCACGGAAAGGCCGAATGTTTCATCGCGCCCCGTATGCACATACGCCGTCGCACACCGATAAATCGCGGGCAGTTCATCATCCGCGACGAATCCGGTGAAGCGAATCGCCGCCGACACGCCGCTGCGTTCGGCCTCTGCCCGCAGTCGCACTTCGTCCACCCCCCGACCGACGACCAGGCCGATCACCGCCGGATGGATCGCGCGGAGTGCGGAAACGGCCCGGATAAAGAGGTCAATTCGCTTGCGTGGGTGGAGTTGATTGACGGTGAGCAGAATCGGCGCGCTCGCCGGGAGGTCATAGTGCGACCGCACCGCCGCAACCACCGCGTCGCTCACCGCAGCGAAATCCACGCCGTGCGGCAGGACAACCGCCTCGCGCCCATACGTTTGCGCGAGCCGTGCCGCGCCATACGATCCGTTCGCCAACAGCGCATCGGCGGCGCGTACCAACCGGCGATCCAGCACGCCGTACCAGCCAAAGAGCGGCCCGGCAATCCGTCCGACCCGACCCAAACCGGCGATCACGTCGGCGCGATCCTGGTCAACGAACCGGGGCGGCTCATACAAAAATGCGAGGAGTGGACGCGAGGGTGCGCCCCATCCTCGGCGACGCGCCCACCAGAGCGCGGGTATCGAAGGTGGCCCGAAGCAAATCAATGCATCCGCATCTTTTGGGATATGTTTGATGAGAAGCGGCCCACATGCGTATTCCAGCGCCGCGTCCGCGTAATGGTTCGCGAACCGATCAACGTGTCTGCCGGTTTCGATCAGATCGAGACCGGGGGGCACTGCAGCGCGTGGTTCGTCACCGAGCCGATGCGTCACTAACGTCACCCGGTGCCCCGCCGCTATCGTGTAGCGCGCCAACTGCAAAATCAGCCGCTGCGCCCCCGTCAGTTTCTTGATCTGCGGATACAGAAATGCGAAATGCAGCCGCATTGCCCCTCTCAGCACTCAGTACTCAGTACTCAGCACTTCCCCTATGCGGGCGGCCCATCGCCCTCAGCTTCATCGAGCAGCATGATCGGGATGCCATCCTCGATGCGGTAGACGCGGCTGCACGCGCCATCGGTGCAAATCAGCCGCTGCCCCTCCAACCGAAGCGGCGCGTGATGGCTGCATGGACACGCGAGAATATTCAGCAGTTCCTGGCTGATCGCCGGCTCCTCGGTGGCCGCACCGCGCTGTTGATCGCTCATGTTCCCCTCCCTTGTTCTTCGCTCTCCGCTCTTCGCTCTTCGCTCTTCGCTCACTTCGGCACATAGATGTACAGCACATTGCGCTCAATGAGCCGGTAGCGCGTCTGAATCGCGCGGATCAATCCCGGCGTCGCGTCCGTCGGTGGCACGTCCGCATCCAAGTCTACGACATCGCGCGGATAACTGAGCGCGATCACTGGATACCTCCCTGCCGCCACATCGGCGACGAGCAGCGTATCATCCCACCGGCCGAGCCGCACTTCCGCCGCCATCGTGAAGGGATCGGTCACACGCACCGGCTGCCCGGTGATCACCAACATGCCGACGTTGTTACTGTACACCGGGCCGGGACTGTTCGCGAGATAGATCGCGACTTGCGCGAATCCGTCACGCTCCAGGGCAGTCGGTGCGCGATAGTCGCGCGCCAGCCAACCCGCAGCCCCTTCGCGCTCACTGACCGCCACAATCGTCATGCCGAGTACAAGGAGCGCACCGAGCGCGGGCATTATCCATGCACGCCGCTGATTGCGCGCTTCCGCCGACACCAGCGTCGCGCCGCCCTGGCCGACGAGCAATACGCTGGCCGCGACGAACTCGACGAAGTGATTGTGGTTCCCCCCGCTCGTCCCCGCGCCGAGGGCGAACAGCGCGCTAAGCGCGAGCCAGCACGCGGCAAAGGTCGGTCGCCGGGCGCGGACTACAAGCACGAGTGCGAGCAACGCCGCGACAATGATGAGCGCGCCGTACCGCGCAACAAACGGCTGCGCGAGCCGCCGGAACGCACCCCATTCCCATGATCCCTGATAGCCAACCGTCTTCTGGGCGAAGCCCCCCCGTGTCAGCGCGGTCAACAACACGAACGGGAGGGCAATCATCGCTGCATAGAGGGTGGCGAGGATCACGCCGAGCCGGAGCCGTCGTACCGCTATCGCGATGATACATGCGACGGGCAGTGCAACGAAGGTCTGCTTCGTCCACCAACCGAGCGCGAAACACGCTGCGCCGAGCGTGAGACGCGCCAATGTCACGCCTCTCGGCCAGCCACCTGCACGCCATCCGTCGCGGTCGTCGGTATCGAGCCACGCGCGCACGAGTACGACGCCAAGCGCGTTGCACGCCAGCGCTGTCATGTCCGGTCGGACACGAACACTCCAGACGGCGACGAGATGCGCCGTCACGAAGAGCGTCGCCGCCCAGCCGCCGATCAGCCAACCCCGCCAGTCCGTCGCCGCGCGCCGCGTTGACCATGCCAGCCAGCCCGCGACCGCAAGCGTCGCGAGCAACTGAATGGCCCGCCCGAACTTAAAGGTCGGCCCGGCAATCGCGACCGCGCCGCTATTCAGCAAGGTATAGACGGGCGTATAGGGACCTGCGTAGAAATAGGTCGCCGGTGAGGGCTGATACGCATAGGGGTTCGTACCGTGCGTGATTAATTGCGCCTCCGCAATGACGACGCCTTCCGCATCGTCCACCTGAAACGGAAAGCGAAGGATTGCGGCGTCGTACCGCGCGGTCGCGACCAGTTTCGGCACAAACAGTAGGCATGCGAGCGCAAGCACACCGATCACCAGCAATTCCGGCCACGCGAAACGCCGGGCGGGGTCGGTGCGTCGTGTCGAGAGCGTCATCGGCACGCCGCTAGAGCCGGGTGATCGTGGCAGTATCCTCGCCCGCTTCGATGCTGCGAGTCTGATTTCGGGTATCCACAACCGCCGTCGTCCGCTCGACGATACGGGCGTAGTCCACATCGGAATGATTCGTGACGATCACGACGCAGTCCACCGCGCGCAGCAATTCATCGGTCAGGGTGGTCGAGGCGTACGTCCCGCCGTCCGGCGCACGAAAAGTCGGCACATGCGGGTCGTGATAGCAAACGACCGCGCCGTCCTCAGCCAGCAATCGCCACAGAGCGGCGGCGGGTGTTTCCCGCGTGTCCGCCACATCGGGCTTGTACGCGACACCGATCAGCAGGATGCGGCTGCCGTTGACGCTCTTGCGTTGCCCATTCAGCGCGCGGACGACAAGATCGCGGACGTGGTAAGGCATCCGGCGATCAATCTCCACCGCCAGCTCGATGAAGCGCGTCGGGAAGTCGTACGCCTTCGCCTTCCACGTCAGATAGAGCGGGTCCACCGGGATGCAGTGCCCGCCGAGGCCGGGGCCGGGCGAGAAGCGCATGAACCCGTACGGCTTCGTCGCCGCGGCGTCGAGCACTTCCCATACGTCCAGACCCATCCGGTCGCACAGCAGCGCCAGTTCGCACACCAACGCAATGTTGACGACTCGGAAGACATTTTCGACCAGTTTCTCCATCTCGGCGACGCGCGGCGAAGAGACGGGGATGACCGTCTCCGTCATCCGTTTGTAGAGTGCGACGGCGCGTGCGGTACATGCCTTCGTGCAGCCGCCGACGATCTTGGGCGTGTTCGCGAGCGTCCACCCCTGGCTATTCGTGTTGCCGGGGTCAATCCGCTCCGGCGAATAGGCGACGTAGACATCCGTGCCAATCACGAAGCCCTTGCCTTCGACCATCGGCACGACGATCTCTTCCGTCGTGCCCGGATAGGTCGTACATTCGAGGATGATCAATTGGCCCTGTCGCAGGACTCTGCCAATGCGCTCGGTGGCATCGCGGACCATCGCGAGATCGGGGTCGTAGGTCGCGTTCACCGGCGTCGGCACGGCGATAATCAGCGCGTCGCACGCGGCGAGCGGCGCGTCCTCCGTCGTCGCGACGAGGCGACCGGCGGCAACCTGCGCGGCGACCGCCTCGTCCGACACGATGTCGGGCAGCGGGCTTTCGCCGCGATTAATCGTCGCCACGCGCGCCGCCAGCACATCGCACCCGACGACGCGGCAGCCCGTCTCCGCGAAGGCGACGGCATAGGAGAGTCCGACATAGCCGAGGCCGATGATGCCGACGGTCGGCGCGCTATCTGCCTGCTTCAATCCCCGCTATCCTTCCCACGGCCTGTCGCCCGGTCGCGCGCCGCGTAAAATACACGCTCAAATTCCATCGCCGTACGCGCCCACGTCAGCCGCGTCGTCACATCCGCACGCGCCGCCGCGCCAAGCCGCGCGCGCCGGGCCGGATCGTTCAGCAATGTCAGCATCGCATCTGCCAGCGGCTCCGCGCGCCGTTCGGGCACCAGCACTCCCGTTTCGCCGTTCCGCACCGCCAACCCCACCCCGGCAACATCGGACGCGATCACCGCACGGCCCGCCGCGAGCGCATCGAGCAGTGCGTTCGGCAATCCGTCAACATTGCCGCGATGATCGTGCACGGAGGGGAGCAGGTACACGTCGCACGCGCCGACCAGAAGCGGATGCTGCGACCGATCCACCCGCCCGGCAAAAATGACGCGCTCCCCGATGCCCAACCGCACCGCCTGTGCCCGCAGTTCGCTATCGAGCGGCCCGTCGCCCGCGATCACCAGCCGCGCGGTGGGTAGAGCAGCGGCGATGCGCACAAAGGCTTCCACCGCGACCGCGAACCCCTTCTTATAGACGAGTCGCCCGGCGCAGAGCAAGAGCGGCGTTTCCGGCGGCAAGCCGTACCATCCACGCACGACGGCACGTGTCGCGTCGTCCACGGGTTTGAACTGATCGGCGTTGACGCCGTAAGGCACAACCGTCATACATGAGGCGTCAGCGCCGAGGGAAACGGCGCGATCCGCGAGGTCGCCCGAACATGCCGTCACCGCGCTCGCCCCGGCAAATGCCCACCGTGCCGCTTTGCGTGCTGGCCTCACCTGTTCCGCCACAAAGACATCCGATCCGTGCAGGCTGATGACCAGCGGCGTCCGCGTGCGCCGGGTGACGAGTGCGGCGGGCGGGCCATTCGGAATCACCCAATGCGCCTGCACCACATCCGCATGAACATCCCGCACAACGCGTCGCATCGCGCGAACGGCGGCGGCGAGCGCGAAGGGCGCAATCGCGACCGCGCCCTTTGTCAGCGCGACATCGCCCGCGAGCGACCCCGCGTATCCCCATGCCGCTCCCCATGACCGTACCGGGGCGACCGCGAACGGATGCAAATGCACGCCGCTCTCGATTCCCGGCCGGTCAAGGCGCGGATGGTTCGGCAAGACGACATGCACCGCGTGCCCGCGTGCGGCGATCCCGGCGGCGATCTCCGCGATGAATGGAGCCGTCATGTCGCCCGCGAACAGCGGATACGAGGACGTGAGCATCACGACGCGGAGCCGTCCGCCCGGCACGCTGTTTTCGTTCATGCGGGCGGGGCGACCGCGAAGACGAGATACGCGTCATCATGCGGATCGTAGAGCGGCGTGATCCCCGGCATCGCCTTGAATGAGTACAGCGCCTTGAGGCTGTCGCGCAACGTACTCGGGTCGTTGAGATGGTCCAATTCCAGATACGAAACATGGTATTGCCGCATCACGGCATAGATATCATCGAGGCTGCCAAGCGGCAGCATCACCGTGCGACGGCCACTGTGCCACGAGACTTCCCACGGATTGCGGGTCATGATGACCGCATCTGGCGGTGTATTCGCCTGCAACCAATCCGATACCACGACCAGCGCATTGCCGCCCGTCTGCGCCTCGGCGCGAACTGCGATATCGCGCGCGTTGGGGATCAGGATACCGAGGAGGAGGAGCGCAACAAAGAGCGGCACGAGCGCATGTTGCCACATACCGGCGAACCAGGTCACGAGCGCGTCATACGTCCACTCGATCCCGGACGTGGCATAGAGGAGGAGCCAGGGAACGAATACGAGGAAGTACCGACTCTCGTAATGCCAATACAGGAGTACGAACAGCGTGTACGGGACGAACGCACCCGCCAGGACGAGACCGAAACCCGTCCGTGCCTGCCGCGACGAACCGACGATCAGCCCGAGCAATGCGAACGGGATGAGCAGGCGCGGGATCAGCGCGCCGCTCGTGGCATCGGACCAGAGCCGGAAAAATTGAAGCCCCTGCACCGACAGAAAATGATCGTAGCCGTATCCAACGAGCAGGCGCGGATGGGGCAGATCGTGACCCCAGAAGACGCGATACATCCCTTCTACCGGCTGTTGCGGGTCGTACTTCTGCACCCACGCATCAAGCGACTCGGTCGAGTGAAAGGGCGCGCCGAAGGTGACAAGGTTGCGGATCGCCCACGGCGTACAGATAATCAGCGCTGTTGCCCCCGCGACCACAATACCGGGCCAGCGCAACCGAACAGCCGTCCGGCGCGCAACCAGCACCGCAGCCACCGCCGCGCCACCGATCAAGACACCGCCGCTCGGCTTTGCGAGCAGCAGACATCCGGCGCTCGCGCCGACAACCAGATCGGGCAACCATGCACGCCATCGAGGCGCGTCGGCTGCTATCGGAGCACGATGTGGCGCACACCACGCGCGATACACGGCAACGACGAAGACGGCAAACAGCAGTGTGAAGACGAGATCATTGACCGGAAAGAGCGTATCCTCGAATAGGATCGGTGTCACGGCGAGAAAGAGCGCGGCCAGCAAACCGACACGGCGATTCCAACGCCACGCGCCAATCGCCGCCACAATCGCGAGCAGCGATGCCATAACCGCGACATTCGGCAATTTCGCAACAACGGTCGAGATGCCGAACACGCGGAAAAACGCCGCGATCATCCAGACCTGCAATGGCGGCCAGGTTTCCGCGTGGTGAGTGATCGTCGGGAAACGCTGGTAGAATTGCGGTACGTAGTCAATCACGTCGCCATGTCCGCGCACGATATTCCCCGCCCGCACGGCGTTGTCGGCGTAGTCCGCATGGCCGATAAAATCCACATGGCGAATGACTGCAATCGTAAACACCGCGTATACAATGATGAGCATGCCGACCACCACGCGCGCAACAATCCGCCGGTCGAGCGCATTCCAGAACGCGCCCAACACTGCGCCCGATTCACGCCAGCGCCACCCGACGCCGAGCGCGCCGATGCCGATTGTTCCCGGTAGGAGGAGCGGCGGCAGCACAAACCGGCTCTCGGGAATCGCGACTGCAGCAAGCGCGATAATCGCCGCGCACCCGCCACCGACCGCGCCACACCACGAGCCACGCGCGATCAGCGCGATCACGACGGCGAGGAGCGCGAGACGCAGCGCCCACGACCAGCCGCCGACCGCGCCCGCCCACCATGATGTTCGCAGCGGCTCGACGCGCAGGCGATCCACCTGCACCCCGAGGACGCGCGGGTCGCCATTGTTCGGCAGGTACCGCTGCACGCCCAGCCGTACTGTGAGATTCGCCCCCATGCCCGAGGTGCGCACATCCGCGAGGACAGGCGTGAACTGCTCAATCGCCCCGACCGTCACCGGATCGCCACCGATGTCCAGCGTGAATGGCGTCTCGATGCGCGCACCGCGCCCATTCCGCGCGATGATCTCGATGTGCGCGTCGCGAACGCCACCATACCCCGGAATGGCGATGGTCGCATGTGTACGCGTCCAGCGATATGTCATACCTACATCGCGCTCGTCGCCGTTGAACCCGGCGATAGCGAGGCGGTCGGGGAAACGACCGACATCAAGCGTCACGGGCCGGACAATCGGGAAACAGACAAGATAGGCGACGAGCGCGACTGCAATGGCGATACCGGATTGCCGAACAGCGCCGTCCCACCGTCGCCACCAACCGCGCCATGCCGTGCGCACGTCGGGCATCGTCGGAAGGCGCGCGCGCATCGCGAGACCGCTCACGAGTAGCGCACTTCAATCGTGATTGCCTCGCCGGGGAGAATGTTGCCGACGCGGATTTGCGCCCCGTTGATGTCCCGCGCCCCCGAACCACCCGTCCACGCAACCTGTTTCGGGATGCCGGGCAAGGTCAAGGTCGCATCGTTACAGCCAACCGGCCCATCATCTTGCACGGTAATGACCGTCGTCGCGCCAACGCGCACGCTGGATATTTTCAGTTGGGAGCGGGCGTCCACGAAGTTGGTGATCGTCGTCACCGGTGCGACCCAGAGGCCGAGCGAGCGGCGATCTGTCGCGTACGCGACGACGCGTCCCCAGATCGTTTGCGCCGACGGCGTGGCGATATTCTCGGGGTGCGCCCAGAGCGAGAAGATGCCATTCGTCGCGAGCGCGATGTCAATGCCGCGCTGTGCCGCCACTTCGTCGCCCTGTCGGTCAATCAACTCCTGATCTGGAACGACGCGTATCTGCGGGTACACGGGCACAGACTGGAGCGCGTACGTCCCCGGTGTCGTGTCATAGAAGCGCGTCACGTTTGTGATGCCATGCTTCGCCAGCACGGCGTAGTACTCCGCCGTCACGCTGTTCGAGGCGCGCCACGGAAACGCAAACGAGTGGGCGGGGGCAGAGCCGTTCTCTTTCGCGATCTGATCCCATGCCGTCAGGTCGTCGTCCAGTTGCTGTGGCGTGATCCCGGCGTGAAGAAACAGGTGCCCGAAGGTGTGCGACTCGATGTCGTGCCCATCGTCACGCAATTGCTTCGTCAACGAGCCAAAATACCATGCCGGGTTCGTATCTTCCGTCCCAAACGGGTCGTCGCCGTACCACGTGTGGGTCGTCCAGTAGTCGGACGCGAAGCCCGCCGTTATTGCGTTGTACCGCGTATAGGTCGGGTTGCCGACGAACTGACGGCGCAGCGTGTTGCC
>JBBSFO010000161.1:0-9181 GCA_038238655.1 Thermomicrobiales bacterium
GGGGGAGAGGGCAGGGCGGTTCGGGATACCACCGGGGCGCGGTCGGCTCGGTGGCGGTAGAGGTGACACAGATCGTTCTCCCGGCGGTTTCCGCGACGGGCGCGGCGTGGTTTGCGGTTTGATGTTCGGCGGAAAGCATCCTATTCCGGCAGACCGAACACGACGATGATTGTACCAGAACGCCGCCGTCCTCCGCCGGGTATCAGGAAGAAAATGCGCGGCGTACCACTTTCCCGAGCAGCGAATGGGGAAGTTCCGCATGGAATTCGAAACCGCGCGGTACTTTCTGTCGGGTCAGCCGTTCCTGGCAGAATCGTCGCAACTCCCGCGCGGTGGGCGGCTCGTCGCGCGGGACAATGGCGGCCCAGACAATCTCGCCGCGCGTCGCATCCGGCTTCGCGAAGACGACTGCTTCGCGGACGGCAGGGTGCTGCTCCAGCACCGCCTCAACCTCTTCGGGCGAGACCTTGTAGCCCCCGACATTGATGCGCAGTATCCGCCGACCGGCGAGGTGGTAACAGCCGTCCATGTCGCGCCAGGCGAGATCGCCCGTGCAGAACCAGTCGTCGAGGAAGGCCCGCGCGGTGGCGAGCGGATCATCGAGATAGCCAATCATCAGGCCAGGCGTACGAACGATGATTTCGCCGGTTTCGCCTGGGGCGACATCGCGGCCATCCTCGTCCACAAGCCGCACATCCACGCCGGGGTAGGGCACACCGATGCTCCCGTCGGGCATACCCGCCGGAGGGGTGTACATCAGCCGACCCGTTTCCATCGAACCATACTCCTGCACGAGTGTCGCGCCGTAGCGTTCCGTGATTCCCCGCGCAGCCTCGCCAGGCAGCGCCGCCGCGCCGGTGCGCAGGATTGAAAAGCGCAATCCAGCGGCAGGCGGCGTCTGCTGTCCGGCCAGCAATCGGACGAACGGCGGGATGACCCAGAGCGCCGTCGCGCCCGCTGCCGCCATCTCCGCCTCTATGCGCGACGGATCCGTCGTATGGGAGAAATGAACCGTGCCACCGATCCCAAAGACCATCCCATAAAGATGGTGCGGCGGCGGGGCATATGCCAGTCGCTCGAATTGCTCCCACCAGAGCGAGGCGCGGGGGAGCCAGGTTAACTGGCGGTGCGGCAGGAGAATCAGTTTCGGCAGGCCCGTGGTGCCCGATGTCGGCTGCACAATCGCCACTGCATCCGCCGTCACCGAACACTGGCGCGTCGCGACCTCCGCGCGCGCCGCCTCGCTCGGGGTGCCGGGAAGGTCGAGCGCGAGGGGTGGAACGAGCGGTAAGGCATTGTGCGGTTCGCCGCGCGCCGTCAGTGCCAGGCGCGTACCGGCACGGGCGGCGAGCGACGCCATCTCGGTAGGCGGCATCTGCGACCAGAGAAATAAGAACGCCAACCCGGCGCGGCAGCAGGCAAAGAAGGAAATCGCTACCTCGTCCGGCATCATTTCGCTCGTGACGACGAGGTCGCCCACCGCCAGCCCGGCCTCGATCAGCATCCCGGCACGGCGATCCATCTCCGCGCGCACCGCCGCGTACGTCCAGCGTCGCTCACCGAAGATAAATGCCGTCCGATCAGGATGCGCAGCGGCGGCAGCATCCACTAAGGCATCCACCCGTTGTATCGCATTGGTCTCCATTATTCTCCCCCTCCCTCATCTCCCACTGTCCATACCGGAGAATCGCGCCACGCCATCGCCATTGTCCGCCCCCAACTTTCCGGCGCGCGGCGGATCCCCGCCTCGATTGCAGCGATGACGCCTTCCTGAGTGGGCGGTACCGGCGACCCAATCCAGAGCTGCCAGCCACCCCGTCGCGGAACGGTCATATAGGGAACGATTGGCTTGCCGGATTGTTGCGCGAGCCACGACGCACCGCGCGGCACCGCGACAGCGCGCCCGAGCAGGGGAGCAAGGGTCAGATTCGGATAATAAAAGTCGTCTCCGGTAAGCGCGAGGTAGCCGCCATCGCAGAGAAAGGCAAGCGCCCGCCGCACGCCATGATCGGGGCGAAAAAGCCATGGGCCAAAGGCCCGCTCGCGGATCGTCCGTCCGTACCGCACGAGCGCGCGCCGCGATGGTTCCCAACCCGACAGATCGGCCTCGTCGGGCGGCGAGGCGGCGACCGCGCCGAGCTTCTCGACCCCACCAGCGAGGGCAAGAAGACCAATCCCCTGCCCTGCGTGATGAGGAGCGACGAGAATCGCGCCATTCGGGGGAAGGGCGCCGTCCCATGAGACATGCGATCGTGCCCATTCCCGTGTGAGGCGTTCGGATTGGCCGGCGAGCAGCAGTTCCGCTTCGCGCTGGTAGCAGCGCCGCCAGTACTGTCGCCAGCGCGCTCCGCGCGTCATCGGGCGATCCAACGCTCGCAGCAATACATCGCAGAGGTGCCGACCATCCGCATCGAAGAGCGCGCGTCCGCACGCGAGCAGCACGGCGGGTATGCGCCAGACCGGGCGAGGCGCGAACCGCAGAAGCATAGGCAAAAGGCGGAGATAGAACCAGTAGGTCGGGGCGGAAAGCGAAAAATGCGGGACGTATCCCGGCATCTGCCGCCGTGCTTCCACCCGTCCGCGCCATTGCTCTCGTACCGATCTAATCATGCACACCTGCCAGTAAGGCAACTGCAACGCTGGCGAAAGTATAGCGGAGAAGATGGAATACCGCGCGGCGCATCGGTTCTCGGAGGGACGGAAAGAGTCAGGGTTAGGTACTTTCCATTTCCACCACCCGCGCCACAACCAGATCCATCGGCAGCGTCATTCAGCAGTTATCATGTGTTTCCCGCTTCCCCGCAATCCTCCCTCTGGTTCCCCATGGTCTGTAACGCACAGGAGTCGGAACGGTCGCAACCCTTCATCTCTTCGCGCACGGTATGCGCACGGTCGGAGACGTAGTATGCCCATCCGTATACGGATAGGTTATGATGAGCCCTATTGATGTGTGATTCACGTTGCAAGGAGCGTGCTCATGGTAAGGGAACGACCGATACTTATCTCTGTTGTTCAGTATCAGGAAGGGATCACGGCGGGAACGGTCGGCATCGCCGATCTTTTCGACATAGCGCACCGCCTCGGTGCGGACGGTGTCGAACTGCGGCCCCAGTTCTGGAAAGACAAAATGCGCGAGTTACCCGCCACCCGCGACCGCGCCGTCCAGCACGGCTTGCTTGTCACGTACGCAACGATGGGCAGGCTGTTCGACACCGATCCGGCCTCGCTTCGACAGGATATTGATGATGCGCGCGCCCTCGGCTCGCCGATTCTGCGCGTCTTCCCCGGCCCCGTCCCTGCCGATGATGACAACGCCAACTGGGAAACGGGCCGCGCAATTGCCCGATACGCCGAGACGCAGGGCATTATTCTTGCCCTGGAAAACTTTGTCGGCACGCCGGGCGGCACGCTCGATGAGATTCAACACGGGCTTGCGCATATCCCGGCGCTGATGACGAACATTGACATCGGCAACTACCCCCGGCACAACCAGGATGTACCCACCGCCATCCGTGCCGTCGGTAATCGTGCGATTTCCGCCCATCTGAAAGATGCTGACGACGACCCGGAGCGCGGAACAACCTACCTCGGCGGCGCATCGTTGCCGCTCCCCGCTATCCTCGACGAACTCGACCGCCTGCCCCAACGCCTGTTCTACATCTTCGAGTTCGGCGGCGGCGACGATCCGGACGACCGCATCACCCGCAGCATCGCCTATCTCAAGGCACGTTGATCCGGCTTCTCTATTGATTTGAAGAGAGGAGTGCACGGAAATGGCGGAGTATCTTGAAGCCTGGACGCCCGCGTTTTGGGAGATTGTGGCGGCGGATGCGCCGCTCGAACGGGTCGCTGCCGGGTTCGGTCTCACCGAGGGGCCGGTTTGGATGGGCGATCATCTGCTGTTCAGCGACATTCCCCGCAGCCGGTCGGTGCGCTGGCAGATGCTCCCCGAAGGGCCGGAGGTGCACACCTTTCGTACCGACACGGGCGGTGGCAATGGCATGGCGCGCGATGGCGACGGGCGGATCATCGTCTGCGAGCAGGACGCGCGCCGCCTCGCGCGCGTCGAGCGGGACGGCACCGTAACGATACTCGCGGAACGGTATCAAGGAAAGCGGCTCAACAGTCCGAACGATGTGGTTGTCCATTCCAGTGGCGCGATCTACTTCACCGATCCACCCTTCGGCCTGCCGAACCATGCAGACGGCAAGGAACTCGCCTTCAACGCCGTTTACCGCCTCGACCCGGACGGTACATTGACGCCCGTTGCGACCGATTTCGACAAGCCGAATGGCCTCTGCTTCTCGCCGGACGAACGCACACTCTACGTCGCGGACACGCCGCCGTTGCAGGTCCGCGCCTACGACGTGCAACCGGACGGCACGCTGACCAATGGCCACGTCTTCGCGGATATGTCGTCCACCGATCTCGGTCGGCCCGACGGCATGAAGGTGGACCGTCTCGGCAATCTCTATGTCACGGGCGGGGGTGGGGTGCGCGTCGTCACGCCGGAGGGCACAAAGATCGGCCGTATGCGCACGCCGGAGCAGGGCCGCAACATCGCCTTCGGCGACGACGATCTGCGCACGCTGTACATCACCGCCGGATCGGGACTCTACCGCATCCGCCTGAACGTCGCGGGCCATCCACCCGGTACAGCGGCATGAATGCGATGAGGGAACCGCTACTACTGCCCATTGGGCAATAGTAGCGGTTCGATTTAGGACGGTAAGGGCGCGGGAGTGAGGGAGAGTTTGGCGGTCGTGCCACCGTCCACGTAGAGGACCTGGCCGGTGATGAAATCGGCGGCATCCGAGACGAAGAAGGTTGCTGCCCGCGCGATGTCCTCCGGGGTGCCGACGCGCCCCCACGGCACGATACTCTCCCCATACTCGCGCGAGTAATTCGGGTTAGCGAGGTGACGCGGCACTTCGACATGACCGGGCGCGACGGCATTGACGCGGATGCGGCGCGGGATCAGTTCGATTGCCAATTCGCGCGTGAAGGCGATGATCGCGCCTTTGGTGGCGGCATAGACGGCGTAGCCCGGCACGCCCGCGAAGGCGTGGATCGAGGTCAGATTGAGAATGCTCCCCGCGCCCGCTTTCTCCATCCAGCGGATTGCTTGCTGCGCGCAGAAGAACTGCGCCCGAATGTTGATGTGAAACACGTTGTCGAACTGCTCCGGTGCAATGTCGAGGATGTCGCTGCGGAACGTCACGCCCGAATTATTGACGAGGATGTCCAGCCCACCCAAAAACTCCGCCGCTGCGTCCACGACACGGATGCATTCGCTCGCCCGCGAGAGATCGGCGGCGATAGTCGTCGCGGTGCCGCCCTGCGCCCGGATGTCCGCCGCCGTTTCCTCCGCGCCCGCTGCGCTATGCGCGTAGTGGAGGGCGACCGCCGCGCCTTGCCGCGCGAACTCCGCCGCGATCCCCTGCCCGATACCGATGCCCGCGCCCGTGACGTGGGCGCGCTTCCCTGCCAGTGCGCCGCTCATCCGTTGCTCACCCCCGTGATGACGTCGCGCAACGCCGATCCCGGCCCCGTATAGAAGTCGTACAGGATACGGACATCCGTGCCCATGCAGAAATGGCGCACGCCTTTTTCGATGTAGGGCTTCGCGGCGGCGGGGTCGCGGATCTCGGCGCGCGGCGTGATCCCCTTCTTCAGCGCGGTCGCGATCAGGTAGTCCTCCGCCTCGCGGACGGCGGGGTGCTGCCGGTCGCCGACCACACCGATGCCCATCGCATAGTCCGCCGGGCCGAACTGCACAATATCCACGCCCGGCACATCGAGCATCGCCTCCAGATTCTCGATCGCCTCTTTCTTCTCGATCATCAAGGCGACGACCGCATCTTTCGTCGTCTGGACGAAGTGCTGATTGCCGACTTCCAGCACGATCCCGACATCGCGTCCCTGCCCGACGCCGTGCAGCCCGCGCAGTTCCGGCGTCTCCGCGCGCACGCACTTCACGCATTCCTCGACATCGGCGACGGTGCGGCAGTCCGTGAAGAGGAGATTCTGGATGCCCGAACTCATCGCACGGACCGCGAGGTGCATGCGCGACTCCTGCTCGATCTTCACCAACCCGGACAACTGCGGGAACAATTCGATCGCACGCCCCTGATTTTCCAGCGAGAAGAGGTCGTACGGCGCGTACTCCGCCGTGATCTCCACGTAATCGAACGCACCGCTGTACCCCACCAACTCGATGATCGTCGGCCACGCGCTATGCAGCCGCGTACCGAGGCTCGGCTTGCCAGCATTCAACAATTCCCGCAGTGGATTCGTCCGTCGCATACTTTCCCCTCTTTTGTGAAACCAAATGAACCGCAACGGCGCAATGAGCGCAAAGGACGCAAAGAAAAGAAAATTGAGGAATGATGTACCGCGTTTGCGCGTCACCGTTCGCGTTCTCTTCCCGCCTCTCTTTGTTCCCTACCCCCTTTGCACCGTTGCGGGTCAAACGTTTTCGACCAGACCGTAGTGTCGGTCAATCTCCCGCTGGTAGGTGTCTACTGTAGATTGCTCGATCTCGTCGAGGGTCACGGCGCGACCGAGGCGACCCGATTCGAAGACGGCGTTGACGAGTGCGACATCGCGCCGCCCGACCGCGCCGTCCACTTCCGGCGATGTGCCCGTTGCCATACAGCGACCGAACTCGGCGAGTTCGAGGGCGAGTAGTTTGGCGTCCACTGCGGCATATGGGAAATCGTATCGCCAGGGTCGCGCGCCACCGAAGAGTTGGGCGGCGAGCGGTTCGAGCCGGTAGCCGGGGGCGAGGTCGAGGATCGCGCCGTCGTCCACAACGCGGCCACCGTCGAAGTCGAGTTTGATCGGGCGCCCATTGCGGTCCCCGGGGCAGGTCATCGTCCCCCTGCTGCCGTAGACGACGCGGCGATACTCCTGCGGGCAGTGCGCCGCGTAATTGAATGTCCAATGCCCGATTGCACCACTGACGAAGCGGATATAGGCAAAGAGTGCGTCCTCTCCTGTTGCCTCGATCACGCCGCTGTCCGCGCCAGTGCCCTGGGCGTAAAACTCCGTCCAGTTGGCGAATCCGGCGCGCGTCGTCGCCGTGCCAACCGGATAGCGATACCGCTCGAAGATGCGCCCCTCGCCATAGACGGTGCGCGCGTCGCCCATGTAGAATTGCAAAATATCCGCATTGTGGACGCCCGTGTCGAGGACGACGGTGCCAGCAAGTTTCTGATGCCGCCAGGGCGTGATGAATAGCTCGCTGCCACCACCGATCCGGCTTTCGTGCATAACACGTGGCTCGCCAATCGCGCCATCGGCGATCAGCGCTTTCGCGAGGCGGTTGATCGGGTCGCGTCGGTAATTCTCCGCGACGGAGACGATCTTGCCCCGCCGCCGCGCCGTCTCGATCACCCGATTGCAGCCGCGCACCGTGAGCGCGAGCGGCTTTTCGATCAGCACATGGAAACCGGCTTCGATGCAGTCAGTCGCGACGGCATGATGCGAGCCGGTATCCGTGACGACCGTCGCGCCCCGGATTTCCGGCATCGCGCGCGCCATTGTGCCGAGGTCCGTAAAAACGCGCGGCCGGTGCCCGAGGCGACGCATCGTTTCGTCCGCCAACCCCTCCGCGTTTTCCGCACTCCGTCCATAGACGGCAGCGAGCGTCACATTGCGGAAATCCGAACGATACAGCGCTTCAAGCCCGGCGACCTGCCGCCGTGCCATCCCGCCCGTCCCGATCATCGCAATGGGAATCTGCTCCATGTGCCCTCCGAGCGGTGGACAGCGGGCGGTGGGTGGTGGGCAAGGAAATCGTTTCGGTTCCGACTCCTGCTCACGGTCTACCGTCCACTGTCCACCTTCTAGAATCCCCGCCGCTTGTCTACCAGGTTGACGAGGGGTTCGCCTGCGAAATAGTGACCGAGATTTTCGCGGAAGATTGCCGTGCCCATCGCGGTGGTGAGCGCGGATTGGCCGGAGCAGTGGGGAGTGAGAATCAGGTTCGGCGCGTCCCACAGCGGGTGATCGGCGGGCAACGGCTCCTGCTCCTGCACATCGAGACCCGCGCCCGCGAGCCGACCGGCCTTCAGCATCCCGGCGAGCGCGCGGTCGTCCACGATGCCGCCGCGCGAGACGGCGAGGAGATAGGCCGACGGTTTTAGGAGTGCAAGTTGCTCCGGGCCAAGCATGCCGCGCGTCTCGTTCGTCAGCGGCGCCGCGACCACGACCACGTCCGCTTGGCTGAGCAAATCGGGCAGACCGTCCAGTTGCCGCACCGCACGTACGTCATCCGGTTTCGGCACGTCAAATGCGTCCACGGCGATCACGTCCATGTCGAACGCATGGCCCCGCCGGGCAATCGCCCGCCCGATGTGGCCGAGACCGATCACACCGAGCGTCTGCCCCGCCAGCCCGACCGATTGGAAGCCGAGCGGGCGCAGCCATTCTTTGCGCTCCTGCGCCGCGACCAGCGTGCGAAAGCCGCGCGCGAGGTAGACGAGCATGCCGAAGGTGTGTTCGGCAATCGTCGCCGCGTGCGCGCCGCGCGTGTTCGTGAGGAGGACGTCGCTCTCGATCAGTTCGGGGATCTGCGCCACCCACTCGACGCCCGCGCCCTGGCATTGAATCCATTTCAACTGCCGCGCCGCCAAAAACCCATCGCGGTGCAGGTGCCCGAAGACGATCCCCGTGTCCCCGATCTGCCGCTCCGCCGCATCGTGTGATTGCCCCCAGACGAACTCTACGGCGGGATATGCCGCACGCGTCTCCGCCAACTGCTCCTCGGACCACGGTGCCGTCACCAGCAATTTCATACCTGCCCCTCCCGATTCCTCGCCAGAGATTGAATGATTACCTGGAATCCGCATGTGCGACGGGTTGGCGCAGCGTCGGATCCGCCCCACGTGCATCGGATTGTAGGGTTGCCCGCAGGACAAGGCCGGAATAGTCAGCGACGACTCGGAGCATTTCGCGCAATGCGCGCTGGCGATGGGCCTGATGGATCGCTTGCGCCACCTCGACATCCCGCGCGCGGATCGCGGCGAGCAGCGCCCGATGCTCCTCCGTGCTTTCGTATGGCCGGGCACGCAGATGAATTGTCGCGACACGCGTCCGCTGCAACTGGCCGTCGAAAAGTTGCACGAGTTCGAGCATCCGCCGGTTCCCGGCGGCGGTGATGAGCAGGCGGTGGAAC
>JBBSFO010000162.1:0-9154 GCA_038238655.1 Thermomicrobiales bacterium
CGAAGACGACCGCCAGCACCACCCCAATCACGGCTGCCGCCATGCGCTGGCTGCGGGACAACTGATCCATGTGCAAAACCCCTTTCCTAGATGACTGCGCGAATGCCGAAGAAGGCAAGACAAAAAAGGCCAAAGGCGAGGCAGTAGTAGCCGAATGGGTCGAGCCGTTCGGTTTCGAAATACTTCGTTAGGAAGCGGACGGCGAGGTACGCGGTGAAGCCGGAGATCACAAAGCCCATCGCGGCGAGGCCGAGGCCGATGTTCGCGTCCGCCTTGAAGAGCTTCGGTACCTCCAGGACGCCCGCCGCGAGGATAATCGGCGTCGCGAGCATGAAGGAGAAGCGCGCCGACGCTTCGTGTCGCAAGCCTGTCATCAGCCCGGCCGTGATCGTCGCACCGGAACGCGAAAAGCCAGGCAGCAGCGCGATTGCCTGCGCCGTCCCGACCGCGATCCCTTCCTTGAAACCGATATCGGCGATCTCTTTGCCGCGCGTCTCGGTCACGACGCCGCCACTCCCTGCGGCGACCGGCACGCGCTGTCGCCGTCGCACCCGCTCGCCCGCCAGCATCATCACGCCGTTGAGGACGAGGAAGCAGGCGATCAGGACGGGCTTGCCGAACAGGTCCTTCAGCGGCTTCTCCAGCAAAAAGCCCAGGATGCCCGCTGGGATCGTGCCGACGGCGATCAGCCAGCCGAAATGCTCGTCCGGGTCATCGGAGAGTGTGCGATTAGCGATACTGCGGAGCACCGCCGCGATGATCCGCAGCCAGTCGCGCCAGAAGAAGGTCAGGAGCGCGACCGCCGTGCCGAGATGCAGCACGACGACAAAGGCGACGAAACTGGCGTTGTTTGGGTCGCCCGTCTTCCATTCGTCCCAGCCGAGCAGCGCCGGGACAAGGACGCTGTGCCCGAGGCTCGACACCGGAAAGAGCTCAAACGCGCCCTGCAACAAACTGATCACGATCGCGTGCAGCAGACTCATCGCACCCCACTATCTCTCGTCATTCGCGTCATCCTCCCCGCGCAATCCGTCCTCGACCGCGCGCAAGCATACCATCCTCCACAACGAAACACCGCCGCCCGACGGTAATGCTACAATGCGCGCCGCGTTCACATGGAGCAATGAAGGGTAATTCAGGTGACAAATCAGATAGGAACGGTCGCGTTTATCGGGTCGGGCGCGATGGCCGAAGCGATGCTCGCCGGGATGCTCGCGCGGGGCGTCGTCCGGCCGGAACAGATCACCGCCAGCCACCCGCGCGCCGTGCGCCGCGAAGAGTTGCAGGCGCGCTATGGCGTCACGGTCGTCGAAGCGAACCGCGAGGCGGCGCGCGGCGCGGACCTCGTCGTGCTGACCGTCAAGCCGCAGGTGATTCGCAGCGCGCTTGCCGAACTGCGGGATGCGATTGCGCCGGAGCAGGTCGTCCTTTCCATCGCGGCGGGCGTACCGCTGACAACGATTGTCAGCAATCTCGGCGGGCATGGCGCGGCGGCACGGGCGATGCCGAACACCCCCGCGCAAATCGGCGAGGGCGTCAGCGTCTGGGCGACGACCGCGTCAGTGACCGACGCGCAGCGCGTGATGATCGCCACCGCCCTCGGCGCGCTCGGCCACGCGCACTACGTCGAGGACGAAAAACTCGTGGACATGGCGACCGCCCTGTCCGGCACCGGCCCGACGTATATTTTTCTCGTCATGGAAGCATTGATAGACGCGGGCGTCCATCTCGGCTTTTCGCGCCACCTCGCGGAACAGTTGGTGATCCAGACGATGTCCGGTTCCGTCGCGTTCGCCGCACAGTCGCACAAGCATCCCGCAGAACTGCGCAACCTTGTTACCTCGCCCGGTGGCACCAGTGCGGAAGCGATCTATCAGATGGAAAAAGGCGGCCTGCGCACCGTCCTTTCCAAAGCCGTCTACGCCGCTTACGAGCGCACCGTCACCCTCCGCAAGGCGCAGGAGCAAGAGTAAGGGTACAGTACTGGCGGCTCACTGCTCCGTCATTTTGCCACGCATCTCGTCCAGCGTGTCGGTGATGATCCGACAGATGCGGTCGAGATCGGCGCGGGCGATGGTGAGCGGAGGCGCGAGTTGGATGACCGAGTCGAGGCGGTCGTCGGCGCGACAGATCAAGCCGCGTCCTTTCATCGCATCCGAGACCCAGCCGAGCAGCGCCTTGTCGTCCAACGATTCGCGCGTTTCGCGATTGCGCACCAGTTCGATGCCAACAAACAGGCCGCGCCCGCGAATTTCGCCGACGTTCGGGTGCTGCCCGATTGCAGCAACGAGCATTGCCTTCAGATATTCGCCCATCTCGTAGGCACGCGCGGGCAGTTTCTCGCGTTCGAGGATGTCCAGGTTCGCCAGCGCTGCCGCCGCCGCGACCGGATTACCGCCGAAGGTGATACCGTGCTGGAACTTCGCCGTTTCGTCCCCTGCGAAGACTTCGGCGACTTCCTGCCGGACGATCGCCGCACCGAGCGGCGCATAGGCGGAGGTCAGCCCCTTCGCGACGGCGATGATGTCCGGCTGGATGTTGAGCGTGTCGGTGCCAAACATCGCCCCTGTGCGGCCAAAGCCGCAGATCACTTCGTCCATGATGAGCAGAATGCCGTGATGGTCGCACAGATCGCGGATACGCTGAAAGTAGCCGTCCGGTGCAACGATGCAGCCGCCACTGTTCTGCACCGGCTCCATGATAACCGCCGCAATGCTCTCCGGCCCCTCGACCGCAATCGTCCGCTCAACCTCGTCCGCGCAGGCCCAGGTACAGGCACCCGCGTCCTGACAGAAAGCGCAACGGTACGGATGCGGGATCGGCACATGCCGCGCCCCCGGCACGAGCGGCTCGTACGGGTTACGCGCGGACGGTAGCCCCGTGACGGAAAGCGCGCCCATCGTCGTGCCGTGGTAGGCATAACGGCGCGAGATCGTCTTGTATCGCCCTGCGAAGCCGCGTTTCCGCTGGTAGGCTTTCGCGAGCTTCAGCGCCGTCTCGACCGCTTCCGAGCCGCCCGTCACGAAGAAGCTGCGCGACCCCTCGCCGGTCGGCGAAATCTTTGCCAGCCGTTCCGCGAGCACAGTGCCGGGAACGTTCGGGAACGAGAAGGGCGAAACGAAATGAATCCGCTCCAACTGCGCCATCATCGCCTGGGCGATCTCAGCACGACCGTAGCCAACATTGACACAGAAAAGCCCCGCGAGGCCGTCAATGTACTCCTTGCCTTCAGCATCCCAGATGTGGCTGCCCTTCCCGCGCACGATCACGGTTGGTCGTTCGAGCCGACCACCGTCGGCGAACTCATGCATCTGCGTGAAGTGCAGCCAGACATTGTCCGCAATTGCCCGGCGCATCTCGGCGGCGTCCGGTTGCATCGCAACCGGTTCGGGGATCGTCGCCTCGGCGGCATGACCGTTCGTGCTGACCGGCACCTCTTCGATCACCAATGATGCTTCCATCGCGGGTGCGGCGACCGCCGGGGCAGGCTCCGGTTTCGCGCGACCGGGCGGCGCGTATTTCTTCGAGACACGAGCCATTTATGCGTTCCCCTCCCCGACCCCGGTTAGACCGACCGCCATATGGAGTTGCGGCGTGACATCCCCCCGACCGACTGCGAGGACGTACTCCACGACGACTGCCGGAATATCAACACCGGTCGTATCAATGCTGTTACGAAACTCCATCGTGTAGTTCACTTCGTTCACGAGCAAGCCGCGCTCCGGGTGCTCGAAGACATCAATGGCGAGGACGCCGCCGCCGACCGCCGCCGCCGCACGGTTACAAATTTCCGCGAGTTCCGGCGTCACCGGGCAGTTGGATGCCTTGCCACCGCGCGCCGTGTTGGTGATCCAGTGCGGTGAGTCACGGTAGATCGCGCAGATCGTCTCGTCGCCGACGACAAAGGCGCGGATGTCCCGCCCGCCTTTTTCGACGTATTCCTGGATGTAGTAGGTGCTATGGTGATAAGAGCCGAGCACTTCTTTATGTTCGAGGATCGCTTCGGCGGCATCGCGATCGTTGATCTTGGCGAGTAGACGGCCCCACGAGCCGACCGGCGGCTTCATGACGACCGGATAGCCCAATTCCTCGATTGCGGCGAGCGCGGACGCGGGCGTGAAGGCGACAAGCGCCCGCGGTTGCGGCACCCTGGCCTCTTCGAGCGCGGCAGTCGTGTTGAGTTTGTTGCCGCACACTTCCGCGACGCTGTACGTGTTGACAGTCGCGATCCCCCACGAGTTCAAGAGCCGCAATGCATGGAGCGCGCGTGTATGGTTGATGCACCGCTCCAGCACGACATCGTAGTGCCATGTTTCGGGGCGGTCGAACGGCAGCGCGATTTCGCGGTCGTCAATACGGGTGTAGGCGACACCGCGTTTTTCCAGCGCGGCAAAGAGGAGCTTTTCTTCCACACGCACGAGCGAATGGAGTACTGCCACCCGAACCGAACTGTCGCGACTCACCATGCCATTGCCTCCCGGCTGATCATTCTGCGGACGGCACGCGCCGTTCGTCACGCGTCATTGTACGCGATGCGCGCAAGTGTGCATTATGTCTGTTGTACGTTCACGCGAACAGGTGTACTTGACACGAACAGGCGTTCCACTTACACTGAGCAGATAGAACCGGGGTGATGCCACTCCGGCGCGTCTGCATAACATGTCGCGCATGATTACCGGGAGGTATTAAACCCATGGCCGCCGCACTGAAAAAAGCGAAGAGCCTGTCTCGCCGTCAGGAACAGATTCTGGATTTCATCGAGACCTTCCTCAACCAGAATGCGTACCCACCGACGATCCGTGAGATTCAGAAGGAACTGGACATTTCGTCCACGAGCGTCGTTGATTACAACCTCAACGCGCTGGAGGAACGTAGCTATATCCGCCGCAACCGGCACATCTCGCGCGGTATCGAGTTGTTTGGATTCACTGCGTCGCATCCGAGCAATGTGGTCAGCATCCCTGTCGTGGGTCGGATCGCCGCCGGTGAACCGATCGAGGTGCCGGAAGATTATGCTGCCGGTGAATTCGCCGAGTCGGTAACGATGCCGATCTCCATGCTTCCGAAGGAGACGAACGGGTTGTTCGCCTTGCGCGTGCGCGGGCACTCGATGGTGGACGCGCTCATTAATGACGGCGATCTCGTCATCCTCAAACCGCAGATCACTGCGGACAACGGCGATACCGTCGCGGTCTGGCTGAAGAGCGAGCGCGAAACGACGCTCAAGCGGTTTTATCGCGAGGGGACGCGCGTCCGCCTCCAGCCCGCAAACGTCACGATGCAGCCGATCTACACCGATGCAACGAATGTTGCCGTGCAGGGCAAACTTGTCGGCGTCATCCGCGCAGTGGACAACCGCTTCTAGCGCCGTCCGTGATTTGACGAGACAGCATAGTGCCTTTACGCCATCGGGTAATCTGCACCCGGTGGCGTTTTCGTGCCCGGTCGCCTTTGTCGGACGAACACACGCCACTGCCCATAGCCTGCTATCATCTTCCCAAATCGGGGCAACCATACGACCGAAGCGTTTGCGACGGTGACCGGGAGTGGACATTCGCGAGAGGTGCGGCCATGCGACGTGCGACAGGTAGTGCGCTCATCGGGATACTCTCCTCCTTGCTGATCGCCTGCGCGAGCGCCACGCCGACCGCGACGGTCATCCTGCCACCGACCGCGACCGCGCAGCCCACGGCGACGATTACACCCTATGCCGGCGTGCCCCGACCGACAACCGCACTCTATCCCACGCCCACGACCGACGCGAAGGAGTTACCGAAAGCGCCGGGTGCCTTGCGAAACATGAACTGGCCATTCGGCACGCCCGCCATCGCCACGTACGCCGTCCAGCCGAGCGTGGATGTGGATATCGGTGCGGTCGTCCTCACCGTGCCCGTCCCGGAAGGACCAACGCTCACGTTCTATATTGCCGTCCCGCCACAACGGGGGTACGCGGGCAGGGTCAGTTTCCCGGTTTCGCCGCGCGTGCAGGCGCTCCAGCCGGGCGATGTGATCCGCGTTGTCGGCGCTGCTGCGGGCACCGTCCGCGTCCCTGCGACGGAAGGCATGTACGTCGTCCCCAACATCAACGGTCAACGCTTCGCCCGCAACAACGATTCCCTCGCGGGCTAACAGAAACCGGAGAGAACCGCAGAGACGCAGAGAACGCAGAGAAACACAAAGAAAGAGAAGATGAGTATGACGAAGGAGAAAACCCGATTCCCTCTTCTCCCTCTCTGTGTTCTCTGCGTCTCTGCGGTTCAATTGGCTTCTCTCGTCCGCATGAGTACGTGGTATCATCGTCGGTATGCTTGAGACGGTCGCGCCCGTATCGCCCGCAGTGATTCCGCCGAGCCGCATCGGGGCACGGCGCCGGATTGTTTTGCTCGGCGGCTTCGGGATGCAACCGAAGGCAACGATGACGTACCGGGCGTTGCCCCTGGGCCGGGAACTCGCCGCGCGCGGTCATGCGGTGACGCTGATCTTGCCGCCGTGGGATCATCGCGACGACGCAGGGCGAACGTGGGACGATCACGGCGTGCGCGTCGTCAACATCTCATTGCCGTCGCGCGTCGCCCCCCCCGGTATCGTGGCCGCATTGCGCCGCGCGGTCGCCGCAGCGACGCCGGATGTCGTGCATGTCTTCAAGCCTAAGGGCTATTCCGGTCTCGCGATGTCCCTGCTGCGTAGGGTTCCCGTCGTCCTCGACACCGACGATTGGGAAGGCGCGGGCGGCTGGAACGATAGTGGGGCGTACTCCAGCACGCAACGCCGCCTGTTTGCGTGGCAGGAACGGCATCTCCCGCACGCCGCCGCGCAGGTGACGGTCGCGAGCCGGACGCTGGAAACACAGCAATGGGGGCTGGGCATCCCGCCCCAACGCGTGACCTATCTCCCGAATGCTCTCGACCGCGCGCGCTACGTGGCGTGGCCGGATCATCCCGAAATCGCTCGGCAGGCGACGCAGGTCCGGCGCGATCGCGGCCTCGATAGTCCGACCGTTGTGCTCTACACGCGATTCGTCGAGTGCACGCCGGAAGCGGTCGCGGCGATCTTCGGCAGGATTCGCGCGATGATCCCCTCGGCGCGCCTGCTGATCGTCGGCGGCGGGTTGCGCAACGAAGATGCACGCGCCCGCCGCGCTCTGGCCGCACATGGCGATGCAGTGACGTTCGCGGGGTTCGTGCCGTTCACAGAGACGGCGGCGTACATTCGTGCCGCCGATGTCGCGATTGTGCCGTTCGCGGACACCCTCATCAATCGCGCGAAATCGTCGGTCAAGACGCTCGATCTGCTCGCGGCAGGGCAGGCAATTGTCGCAACAGCCGTCGGTGAGAATGCGAGCGTGATCCGCCATAACGAGACCGGCGTGCTGGTTTCACCGGGCGATACGGACGCGCTCGCGATAGCCGTGACGAGCCTGATCGCCGATCCGAACCGGGCGCGCACCCTCGGTGATGCCGCACGCGAGCGGGCATGGCGGGAACAAACGTGGGCAACGCAGGCCGTGACCGTCGAAGCGATCTATGAGCGCGTGCTGACGCGGCGCGGCGCGAAATGAGCGTGCTTGCCCCGCCAGACACGCGAATGCGATCCCGCTTCGCTGCGCTAACCGATCAACGGATCGCCCTTGCCGTCTTCATCGCCGCTTTTCTGCTTTTTGCCGCCTGCATCCCGCGCATCACGACGCGCCTCGATCCGGTAACGGGCGACGAACCGTTTTATCTGATGACCGCCTACTCGCTGCTCCACGATCACGACATTGACGAGGCGAACAATTTTGCGGTGCGGGACTGGCTGCGGTTCTACCCGTCGTATCCGCTGCCGCATGATTGGCAAGGCTGGCCGAACATCTCGCCCGACCTGCCGCCGCATGCCTCGAAGACATTCCGCGCGGGTCTGTACTCCAAGCATGGCCTCGGCATCCCGGCCCTCATTCTCACCCCCTTCGCACTGCGCGGGCGGACGGGCGTCGTGCTTCTGTACAACCTGATGGCGGCGGGCGTCGCGGCGAACATCTACCTGCTTGCCCGCGCCGTCGCTGCCCGGCACCGGGCGCTGATCGTGACGGCAATCCTGATGGCGAGCGTGCCACTGGCGACGTATGCCTTTCTGATCTTCCCGGAAATGCCCGCCGCACTGATGCTCGTCTACGCGGTGCGACGATTGCTCGCACCCGTCAATACGCGCTGGCAGTGGGCGCTCGTTGGGATCAGTGTCGGCTACCTCCCGTGGCTACACGCGCGTTTCGTCGGCGTCGTCGCCGGGCTGGCAATCATTTTCGGGTGGCGTCATCTCCGCACGGCGTGGCGACCGGCATTATTGGGCGTCATACCGGCAGCAGTACTGCTTGGATTGTTCGAGACCTACTCGCTGGTTTTCTATCACTTCCCGGTGCCGAACCGGCAGGATCACGCGGGCTTTTCTTCCCCAATCGGCACGGTCAATGGCTTTTTCGGCTCGCTCCTCGACGCGCAGTGGGGATTGTTCATCGTCGCGCCCGTCTACCTGCTCGCTGCCGCTTCGCTGGTTCTCTATGTTCGCGCGCATCTCCGCAATGGAGGAGCGCTCTTGCTCGTCCTCGTGCCGTATGCCGTGACGATCAGCGCCTACATCGTCTGGTGGGGTGAATGGGGGCCGGCGGCGCGCTACTGGACTGCCGCACTGCCGCTCCTCGCCCTGCCGCTCGCCTGGTGGTGGGAGATGGCGGCACGGGCGCATCCGCGCGGTTCCGCGTCGCTCTTCGGCATTGTCAGCGCGTGGGGAATGATCTGGACAGCGGGTTGGCTCCGCCAGCCGCAGTGGTTGTATAACCAACCCGACGGGCACAACAACCTGCTGACACACTGGCTCGGCGGCTTTGGCAGGCAACTCGCGTCGCTGCTGCCCGCGTATCAGTTGTATGCGGCATCGCCCATCGCCACGCGGATCGTCTGGGGGATCGCCGTGCTCCTGCTCGGCATCGCCGCCGCAAGCCAAATGACGCTGCTCATGTTGCCCGCACACGACGCGCCATATGAGCAGGAGCCATCTCGTGCGGATTGACACCACGCGCGTCGCCGATCTTTCCCCGGAAGCGCGCGACGAACTGCGCGCGCTCACGACTGCGGTGTATCCCCCTACGGCGATCGCGACACCCCCCGATACGCAGGTGACG
>JBBSFO010000163.1:0-9140 GCA_038238655.1 Thermomicrobiales bacterium
CTGGTAAACGACCAGCAGGCGGAGGAAAACCTCATCAACCTTGTCAATGGAGCGGCCATTCGCGGGCAGGGCGGTGCTGCGGGCAACAATGGCGTTGGTTGGATTCGGCGCGGGCGAAGGGGGAGCGGAAGCGCCGCCCCCACCACAGGCAGCAAGCAGCAAGACCGGCAGGAACGCGCACGCCAGCCATCGGTGGCCGGATCGTGGCGCTCGCCGTTTCGCACGCATGCGCACTCCTTCATCGTCATCGCCGCAACCACTCGCATCACCATCCGTCGTTATGCGGGGCCGACGTTATCATGGAAACGCATTGCACGCCCGATTCGTTCCCGCCTCACCAAGGTCGGGGGTGGCCGGGCGGTAACAGTCCCTTTGGACGGTGTTCGCTCATGTCCGACGATGTACCTACAGCCTGCTCCACCAGACGGGCGCACGGCGGTTGCGCATCACGGCGGCGTGCGTCATGGCGGCGATCGGCAGGCTGACTGCGAGGCCGACGATTGCCCAGAGCAGGGCGAGAATCAGCGTGCGAATCGTCAGACCACCGGCGAGCAGCGTGCCGGGGTCGAACAAATCGGCAAAGAAAGGGCCGATCTGCCACAGCGAGAGCAACCCGAAGACCACTCCGCCCATTGCGAGCGCCGCGCCGATCGCGAGCGCGAAGTCGAGCGCGCGCACCCGAAACGGCGCGGGTTGCCGTGGCTCGGCGCGGACGCTAGTCATTACCTGCGTCATCAGGTGCGCCGGTGCGGGGATGTCGGTACCGCGCGCCATCCCCCCGAAGGCGAGTTCGTCCTCGTACGTAGCGGCGCAGGCCGGACAGGTGGAGAGATGGGCGCGCACAGCGGCTTCCTGCATGGCGGGCAGGCGGCGGCGAATGTAGTCGGGAAGCAGGGCGGCGACATCGGTACAGATCATGCCATACCTCCATCTGCCGCGAGCACGATACGGAGCGCCGCTTTCGCGCGGAAAAGGTGCGTCTTCACCGTCCCCATCGGCAAATCAAGGATAGCGGCGATCTCCTCGTACGTGCAATCGCGCCAGTAATATAGGTCGAGGACGAGCCGATACGCGGGCGTCAGTCGGTGCATCGCCGCCACGACCCGCTCGCGCCGCTCCTGCCGCAAAACAATCGCGGGCGGTTCCTCGCCCTCGGGCACCGGAACGGTGTCGGCGGCGTTCGGGTCCGCGAACGTTGAGGGATGGACGATTCGGCGGCTCAGGCAGACATTGTAGGCGATGCGATACAGCCAGGTGCTGAACTTCGCCTCGGCGCGGAAACCGGGCAGGCTGCGCCACGCGCGCAGAAAGGTCTCCTGCGTGAGGTCCACCGCCTCCTCGGGGTCGCGCGTCATGCGGAGCGCGAGGTTGTAGACACCTGTCTGATTCCGCTCGACCAGCCGCGCGAAGGCGTCGTTGTCTCCCGCCTGTCCGCGCCGCACCAATATTTTTTCGTCGTCCACCGCCTCGGCCTGCGGCGTCCAACTGCGGGTTAATTGCCGTGCGATTGCCATTGCACTCATCGTCTCACCTCCTCCACGTTAGACAGTGAAGTGGGCGGAATGTTTCAGGGGGTTACGTGTAATGCTTCACGCTTGACCATATCTGCGCGATTGGCTTTGTTGGCCCGCGCGCGACGAAGATCGGTACATTGTTCTCGTAATCCATGCAGTAAGTACAGTGCGTCGTGCCCATCGCTTCGACGGTCGTGAACGATTGCGCGATCGCCGACGGGTCCTTGTAGCCAACGACAATGACGACATCGCCTGAGGCGTTTCCCGGCCCCCATAGGTAATAATTGTTGTGACCGCTGATGATTGGCGGGAGATGGTCGGGGCCACCGAAAAAGGTGAGCGCCCCCGCCTCGCCGTAATTATCGGTGAAGATGACGGCTTTCTCCCGGTCGGCAGGCGGCAGGGTGTCATAGACGCGCGTGACCGTCGTTGTCAGCGATTCCCAGCCGAACTGGTCGGCGAAATATTGCGGCAGTTGCGCCATCTTCCCTTGCTCCCGCGAGGGGTCATTGACGCCCGCTCCGCTCAGTCGGGCGGTGAACGCTTCCATCTTCGCGGGGGAAAGGATTGGCAACCCGATAGGCATGAGTACTACCCCGGTCAGCGCGAGGGGAACGAAAATCGCGGGCCTGACCCACATCCGGCGCGAGCGTTCCGCCGCATGCGCGATGGTGACCGCACCCAGGGCAAAGAGGGCCAGATACGCAGGCGCGAGATAGTCCGCTCGGGCAGACTGCGTCGCCATCAAAATAAGCATCGGGACGAGGTACAGACAGCCAATGAACCGGTAGCGCGGGATACGCAAGCAGACGACGAGGCCGGTGAGCCAGACCGGGAGTGTCAGCGGATGGAGAACGAGTATCTGGTTCGCAAGAAAGCCGACCAGAGCAACGTGCGCATTCTTGCCACTCGACGCGTTGCGGACGAACTCCAGCGTCGGCCAGCCATTGGCGATCTCCCAGAGAATATTCGGCAGCGCAATGACCGCCGCCAATACCGCACCGATCCAGAGCCAGCGTGAGCGAAGGTATCGCCGATTCGCGGTCAGCAGGACGCCGACGACGATGCCGCAGATGAGAAAGACCATGTTGTGCTTGGTTTCGAAGCCGATGCCGACCGTCGCGCCGATGGCGAGCCAGTAGCGCGCATCTTCGGTGATAACGAGGCGCACGGCAAAGAACGCGCAGAGCGTCCACCAGAACTGATCGAATGGGATGGTCGAGAGCATGTTACCGCCGATCAGGTAGACCGGCGCGATGACCGCGCACAGGCAGGCGAGCGCCTGCGCGAAGCGCCGCCCGCCCAACTGGCGCGCCATCAACCCTGTGAGAAGGACGAGACCCGCGCTCGCAAAGGCGGAGGGCAGACGGATCGCGACAATGGAATCACCGAGCAGCGTGCGCGTCACGCGCGCGATCACCGCGATCAGTGGCGGGTGGTCCACGTAACCGAAGGCGAGATGATCGCCGCAGACGAGGTAATAGAACTCGTCGCGGAAGTAGCCGTAGCGGAAAACGATATTCGAGAGCAGATGGAGGAGAAGCGTGAGGCCCGCGAACATGAGCGGTACCACGGACGCCGACCACCATCGCATGTCAACGGTGGCGCTATCATGTCGGGTGAAACGGTCTGTCATTGTATCCATCGCGATCCCTTACTACTTTTCCATCGTATCATAACCGCGTTCGCCGCATGCCCAAACGTGACCCGGTCGCTTCGGTTGATGAAACATCTTAGAACGGTTGCCTGTCATATCGGATAGCAGCATTTTTCGTGGATGACGGGAGAAATCGAGCAGTGAAGAAACGAATTGCCATCATACTTTTGTCCCTATCACTTGTCGCAATCGCGGTCGGGATGGTCGTCTCGGTGGTTGGGGCGAGCGGGATGATCGGCCACTTCGGCGAGTTAGACAAAATGGCGACCACCGATCAGACCTTTGCGGTGACGGGTACGCCGACGATCAGCCTCCACGACCGCAACGGCACGATCACCGTAACGCGCGGCGAGGAGAACAGCGTCGTCGTCCACGCCACGAAGCGCGCCGCGACGGACGATCTGTTAACGAAACTCGAGGTGAACATCCAGCAGGACGGCAATCATATCACGATCGAGACGACCGGCGATAACAATTTCTCGGGCATCGGTTTCTTCGGCCACAACGGGATGGTGGTGGACTACCAGATTCACGTGCCCGCGCACGCCGATCTCGCGCCGATCAACAGCAGTAATGGACGAATTGAGGTCACTGGCATCGCCGGGCAATTCGACCTGAGTACGTCGAATGGCATCATCACCGCGCGCGATGTGGACGGCACGGTTGCGGCGCAGACCGCCAATGGTCGCGTGAGCGTCATAGGTGGGAGCGGCGTATTGCGGCTCAGTTCGAGCAATGGACTAGTCGAGGTGCACGATGTGCGTGCGAGCGGCATTGATCTGCACACATCGAACGGTCGGGTCAGTTTCGCGGGGTCGCTCGCGTCCGGTTCGAAGAACAACGTCGAGACAAGCAATGGCACCGTCGTGATGACACTGCCGCCGGACAGCGCACTGAACGTGGATTTGCGCAGCGGCAATGGCAGCGTCACAGTCGGTTTCCCCGTTACGACTTCACCGAACGGCCAGAACAAACGCAATGCCGTGCAGGGCGTGATTGCCCGACCGGACGCCGATCTCACCGTGCATACCGGCAACGGTTCGATTACACTGACGAAACAGGGAGTCTAGGAGGATGATTCGATGACTGGTGTGCTGACAGTGTTTATTATCTTCGTCCTGTTCCCGGTCGTGATTCTCGGCTTCATCCTGCTTTCGCGCTATCTGAAGTATCGGGAAACGCTGACGATGCTCCAGCATGGCATCACGCCGCCCCCGCCGCCGGTAGCGTTGCACGGTCGGCCGATGCCACGTCCGCCGGTCGTCGTTCCGCCGGTCGTCGTGCAGCAGGGGAACGGCGGCAGCCGTGGAACGCTGATCTGGGGGCTTGTGCTGTCTGCCATCGGCCTGGCGCTGACGCTGGCGCTGTTGCCGATTGGTTTCATCGCCAACAGCGCCAGCGGCAACAGCGTCAATTTCCCGCTTGGCCTCGGCCCATGGATGCTCGTCGGATTCGTCCCGCTCTTCATCGGCCTCGCCCTGATCCTCGGCTACGTGATCATGCGCCCGGAACGGGATGCGAACCTCCGCGCCCAGTGGGAGGCTGGCTTCCCCATCGGGGGTGCGGTCGGGGCGTATCCCGCACAGTGGGCGTCCGGCGCTTCCACCACGACGGGGCCAATCCCCACCCCAGCGCCGACGATTGCTCCGGAGCCTGTTGTCCGAGAAGAGACAGTAGAAGCGACACCATCGAGCACGGACGATCGGTCGTGAGGTTCATGGTAGGGCGGCGGTATCGAGGAGCAGGATAGCAGTGCCGTTCGTCGTGATCGCGACGATGCGCTCCCCGTCACGCTCGACGGTCCCGACGCCTTCGAGCGTAATCATCGGGCCGCGCCGGTGTGGCTCGACCGCCACGATGCGCCAAACCATATGCAGCGTGTCGCCGGCGATCACGGGCGCGCGGAAGCGGATGCCCCACGTCCGCCCGAGCGACGGCGCGCGATTCGTGATCTGCGCCGCGCCAAAGGCCATCACGACCCCCGCGATATGCGCGCCCGACGCGATCACCGCGCCGAACTGCGGCGACGGCGTGTGATGCACCGGGTTCGTGTCCCCAAGCAGCGCCGCCATCTGCCGGATCTCGTCCGCCGGGAACGCAAACTCGCCCTCGAACGTATCGCCAACCTTGATTGGCCAGGCGGCGGGCACCACGCTTTCAGGATCGTTATCAGAGGGGACGAGCATTTTCCCGTGCAATTTCCTTGTGCTTCCTTCGTACGAATCCGTCGCTGCTCGTTGGAACATGCACGTACTTACCGCGAACGGCGCGCACGAGCAATTCGATGCTCCCGATCTTGCACCGAGACATCACGCAGGCGATCAGGCAGGATGGGCGCCGCTTCGGCTCGATTTGGTTCGTGCTGCGAATTGCCTTTCATTATTCTTACTCCTCTGCATCGTCTACTCCTCCAAATGCTGCCCGCTCGCCTGGTAGGTGGTTGAATGATCAATCGCCGACGATGGTCATTTCTCGCGAGCGGCACACGAGTTCGTCTGCGCTGACAACGACTTCAACGCCCCCGACAGCATCAAGCCGCAACAGGGAGAGCATGCACCCCGCATCGTCGCCCGTCTCGCCGATCTGCCACCGCACCTCATCGAGCGCCTGCGCGACGGTGTCGAATTCATTAATCAAATTGTTCGTGCGGTCATTCCAAAGTTCAAAATGTGTCGTCATTTGGCGACTCCTCACCAGGCGGGAACACCGGGAAGATGTTCGTTACGGACATCAGGCACGCATCGGGATCGCCCCAGTGTGTGATGTCCGGGGTTCCTGCCCCATCGCTCATATGTTATAGGCCCATTGACTGGAATTGTCATCTCCGCAATGAAATCGCCTTGCTTGCGGTTCCGTTGCGCGATTGCCTGTGCCTGTTGTGGGGTGTCGAAGACCGAGAACCCGTGCCAATGCCGTGTCTTGTCCGGATTGCGCGGCGGTAAGAATCCCATCACCTCATCAGAAAGGAAGTCAGCACGCGCGGGGGTCGGCCCTTTGATTGTCCGGTAGAATTTTCCGTGTCCGTCTTCACCCGATGCCCCCGGATCATTCACCGGCGATTATCCTGCCCACTCACGGGCGGTCGGGGTGTTCGGGATGGGGCCACCACCGGCGTCGAGCCAGCCTTGGGCGGCGAGGGCCTCGTTGCCGACGGAGCCGAACCAGACCGCGTCACCGTGCAATTCGAGGCGACCACGCTCGAAGTATTGGGCGGCGAAGCCATTTTCGGTCACGGCGCCGGTGCGCGGCATGCCGAGGAAAGCGAGCGCGCCTGCCTGTTGCCACACGGCGCGGAAGGGCACCGCCACTACGTGCCCTGCAGTCGGGAACCAAAAGGCGTCCAAGGCTGCGGGGGCCGGTTCGGGGGCGGCTGGGCCGCTCGCCGTGGCCGTTTTCGGGTCTAGCCAGCCTTTCGCCTGCAAGACGGCGTTGACGATCAGGTCGGCGTCCACATGCGCGGGCTGGCCGCTTTCGGCGGGTCGGACGATCAGTCGGCCCCGCTCGAAGTCCTGCGTGCGGTACCAGCGGCCGTCCGCCGGGTCGCGCCGGGCATACTCGGCGGTGCGCGGCAGGCCGAGCGTCGTCATGCCGCCGAGTCGCTCCCACGCGGCGCGCAGTTCGCTCTGCACGACGTGGCCCGTCTGCGAGAATGCAAGGATGCCGGGGCCATTTGGCGCTGCACCGGCGACGGGCTTCGGGAAGTTCCTGTACGCGCTGTAGTACGGCTCTTTCGGCACGAACCGGGTGCTGGCGTCAATGCTCCTACCCGTACCATAGATCGGTATCTCGGTGCCGAGGAGGCCGTAGTGTTCGCCCGTCCAGTCATGGAGCATATGCAGATTCGCGACCTCGATGTAGTCCTGTGACAGGAGCCACGGTAAGCCCTGCTGGAGAAATGCCGCCTGCTGATCCGGCGTCGTTTCCCAGCCATACTCGGTAATCCAGAGTTTTTTGCCCGCGTCGCCCGCGTCCACCATCCGTTTGCGGACATCCTGAATCGGACCGGGGATAATCGCAGCGACCTGGCCGTTCGCGCCCGGTTTCATGATCGCACCGTATGGATGGAAGGAGATCGCGTCCCACGGGCGCTTGCTCGGGCCGTTCGTGTTGTCGCTGACGCCGTAGAGCCAGTCTACATAGAAAAAGCCCGCGAGCGTGTTCGCCGCGACAACCGCGCCGGGGTTGATGGCATGAATTTCGTCATAGAACGGTCGCAGCCAGCGCAGGTAGTCCGCCACCTCGTGCCCCATGAGGGACCAGAGTTCCGGCTCGTTCCAGAATTCCCAGAGGCGGATAAAGGGGTAACGCACGGCGACGGTGCGCACCGTCGCGCGGAACTGCGGCTCGGCGTCGGCCCGGATGCCGCAGGTCAGTCGCTCTTTGTCGAACTCCTGCTGCGCCTTCGCACAGGCTGCGCTGTCCGGGCTTGCCCACGCAGGCGCGGCGACGAACGAGGCGATCACCTCGATATTCTCGGCGGCGAGACGATTCAGGACGCGGTCGAACTGCGCAAAGTCGTACTGTCCCGGCTGCGGCTCGACGGTCTTCCAATCGAGCGACAAGCGGACATTCGTGATGCCGAGTTGGTGGTAATAGGCCATGAACTCGTCGAGGTGCGAGTCGAGCCACCACATATGCCCGGCAATGCCGAACTTCAAGCGGTTCGCGTCCGGCGCGTGCCAGATACCGAAGGACTGAGGGCTGAGGAATGAGGACTGAGCAGTGGAAACGGGAGGATCATCGGCCAGGACGGCGGTGGAGGGGAGCGCAGATGTGCAAAAGATGAGCACAAGCAAGAGCACGGTGAGGAACCGAGGGGCTTGTCGTTGTCGTCCGGTCACGGATGATGCCTTTCCGGTATGCATGTGCAAAACATGAATGTCCGCGCCCATTCTATTGAACGGGCGAACGACCGGAATGTTGCGGCCGCGACACGCTCAGTCCTCAGTCCTCAGTTCTGCTATCGTCGTGCCGACGGCGATTTGATTCGGGTCGGTGACGACTTCGATCAGGGCGGGACGCTTCAGGGCGAGGGCGTGTTCCAGCGCGGGGGCGAATGCGCGGCTGTCGGTGACGCGGACACCGTGTGCGCCGAGTGATTCGGCGAACTTGGCGAAATCCACCGAACCGAGCGCGGTCGCGCTGACGCGGCCGGGGAACTCACGCTCCTGATGCATGCGGATCGTGCCGTACGAGCGGTTATTGAAGACGAGCGCGATCACCGGCAGATTGCAGCGCACGGCGGTCTCCAACTCGTTGCCGGTCATCAGGAAGCCGCCATCGCCCGCGACCGCGAGGACAGGCACGCCGGGCCGGGCGAGCGCCGCACCGACAGCGGCGGGCATCGCGTAGCCCATCGCGCCGCTCGTCGGGCCGAGGAACGCGCCGGGCAGAGCAAACCGATGGTAGCGCCCGAACCAGCCCCAGAAATTGCCCGCGTCGCCCGTGATGATCGTTTCCGGCGGTAGGAGGCGGGCAAGATCGGTCATGATCGTCGTCGGGTCAATAAAGGACTGAGGACTGAGGACTGAGGACTGAGGGATTGCCGTGGCTGCCTCGAAGATGCCACGGTCGTGGGCGGAGGCGGTATAGCGGGTTTCACGCTTGGGATCGGGGTGATTGGACAGGGCGACGTGCATCGCGGTCAAGGCTTCCTTGGCGTCCGCGACGATGCCGAGGGTGATGGAGTTGTTGACGCCGACGACGCTCGCGTCAATGTCAATGTGGATGACCTGAGTGTGCGGGGCGGGCACGGTGTACGCGCCCGTCGTGAACTCGGAAAGGCGCGTGCCGAGGACGAGCAACACGTCCGCCTCTCGCAATCGCCCAACGACGCAGGGTGGCGCGCCGAGGCCCATGCTGCCAAGAAAGAGTGGGTGCTTGTTCGGGAAGGCGTGGTAGCGGCGGAACCCGACGATTACCGGGATGCCGGTCGCCTCCGCGAACGCGACGAGATCGTCGGTCGCACC
>JBBSFO010000164.1:0-9129 GCA_038238655.1 Thermomicrobiales bacterium
AGGAGCGCTTCTGCCGCGAAGCGCGCCTGCTCGAGCGTGCGCGTGTCGCCGAGCGCCGCGACGCGCAGCGGCAGATCGTAGCCGCTCTGCGCCGTGCCGAACAGATCGCCGGGACCGCGCATCTCCAGGTCCGCCTGCGCCAGCACGAAGCCGTCGTTCGTGGACTCCATCAGCATCAACCGCTCCCGCCCCGCGCGCCCGACATCGTCCGCGATCAGCAGACAGGTGGAGGCGTCCCGCCCCCGCCCGACGCGCCCCCGGAACTGGTGCAACTGGCTGAGGCCGAAGCGATCCGCGCCCTCGATCAACATCACCGTCGCATTCGGCACGTCAATGCCGACCTCGACGACCGATGTCGCGACGAGGACGTGGTACGTCACGTCGCGGAAGGCGCTCATTACCCTATCTTTCGTCCGTGGCGGCATTTTGCCGTGCAGCAGGCCAAGCGAAAGCTCGGGGAAAACCACTTCCTGCAACCGCTTGTGCTCCGCGACCGCCGACTTCGCCTCCAGCGTTTCCGACTCCTCGACGAGCGGACAGATGATGAATGCCTGATTGCCCGCCGCGACCGCATCGCGCACCGCGTCGTAGGCGCGCTCGCGCTCGTCGCCTCGGATCACATGGGTTTCGACGGGCGTGCGGCCGGGCGGCAGTTCGTCAATCGTCGAAACGTCCAGATCGCCGTGCAGCGTCAGCGCCAGTGAGCGCGGGATCGGCGTCGCGGTCATCACGAGCATGTGCGGGGCGATATTCCGCGCCTTCGCGCGTAGCCGTGCCCGCTGCCCGACGCCGAAGCGGTGCTGCTCGTCCACGACGACGAAGCCGAGATTGGCGAAGACGACCGGGTCCTCGATCAGCGCGTGCGTGCCGACGAGGATATGCACAACGCCCTTTTGCAAGCCATCGAGGATCGGGCGGCGCTGCGTGACGCGCGTGCTGCCCGTCAGCAGTTCGACATAGGGCCGCCGGTCCGGCGGAAACGCATCGAAGAGCCGCTTGAGGGTACGGAAATGTTGCTCGGAGAGAATTTCCGTCGGGGCCATCAGCGCGGTCTGATAGCCATTACGCACCGTCGCGTACATCGCCGCCGCCGCGACGACCGTCTTGCCGGAACCGACATCGCCCTGGATGAGCCTGCTCATCGCGGTCTCGTGCGCCATTTCCGCGAGGATCGTGTCGAGCGTCCGCTGCTGCGCGCCCGTCAGGGTAAACGGTAAGAGCGCGAGGAATTCGTCGCGCATCGCGGCATCGGCGGGCATCGCCGCGCCCATCGCCTCCGCCTGCCACGCCTGCTTGCGCTGCACCATGCCGAGCTGCATCAGGAAGTATTCATCGAATGTCAGCCGCGTCCGTGCCCGCTGATACGCGTCGGTGGAGTCGGGAAAGTGGAATTGTGGCACCGCTTCATCGAGCGGGATCAACTCCTGCACCCGCCGGATGGTCTCTGGCAGCCAGTCCGGTATCTGCCCTTCCGTCGCCGCAATTGCCGCGCGCATCACCGAGCGAACAGTTTTTTGGTACAGACCGTCGGTGAGCGGATAGACGGGGATGATCCGGCTACCAAGATCGGTGCCCGGCTCAATCCTCTCCCATTCCGGGTTCGTGAAGGTCAGGGCACCCCGGAACTCCTCAACGGCGCCCGAGAGCGCAACCCGCTCCCCCTGATGGAGTTGCCGCGCGATATATGGGCTGAACCAGGTGATATTGATCGTGCCGGTTTCGTCCATCACCACGGCTTGCGTGCGCGCTTTGCCGCTCGCGGTCGGTATCTCCGCAATGCGCAGTACCGTTCCGACGACCGTCACCACATCGCCGTAGTTCAAGTGCCCCAGCGGTCGAAGTTGCGAGTAGTCATCGTGACGACGCGGCACGAGATAGAGCAGATCGCCGATCGTACGTATCTTCATCTTCTCGAAGAGCGCCGCATTCTTTGGCCCGACGCCGCGCAAGAACATCACCTCATCGCCAAGCGACATCGGCTTGACGACTGGTGGCGGCTTCGGTTTGGGTGGAGACATCGGCGAACGATCTGCATCAGGCGTATGCGGTAAGCGATCAACGCGTGAAAGCAAGGCTCCCCTCTCCCGCACGGCGGGGGAGGGGGCCGATGGCGCATTCAGCAGTTTCCCGGCAAGCGTCAGCGCCTGCTTGCGACCCACAGCGTCGAGCGTGCTGTAATGGCGGAGCGCCGCAAAGACTTCCGGCGGCACGAACGGGCCATATTCCGCCTGTAAGGCGCGCATTCCGCCCATGACAACACGATTATCGAAGCCGCGCTTCCATTCGTCGCGCAGCACTTCGAGCAGTTCGTCCCGCTTGGTTCGCTTGCCTGTTTCGGCGGTCGTAGCCATGGCAGGCCCTTTATCGCTATCCGGTCTGTCCGTACAGAGTGTACCACGCACGGAGTCACGGCGTATACCAGTAGCGGCATTGTACTACGTTGTGAGGAATGTACGGATTTCGTCGTTAACGCGCACAGGCTGTTCGTGGATGATCCAGTGGGTTCCCTCGGGAATTCGCACGATGGTGAGGTTGGCAACCTGCGTGTCTAAGCCGTTGAGATTACCCGTCAGCAAGGCGGTATCCCGCTCGCCCCAGATAACGAGAGTCGGGGTCATGATTGCTGGCGCGTCGGCCACGAGCGCCGTCGGTGCGTCGCGCGCGGTGTCGTCCGTTGGTGGACCGAGTTGTGCGGCGCGGTAATAGTTGAGGCCGCCGGTCAGCGCACCCGGCTGCGACCATGCGGCGAGATAGGCCGCGCGATCCGCGTCGGAGAATGTCTCTTTCGGCGTGAGGACGCCATTGACTAACGCCGCGTAATTATCGGCAGCGAGGACGCTTTCTCCCTCCGGGCTGCGAAAGGTCAGCATATACCGGCTCGCGCGCTGCTGTGCGGGGTTGTCGCGCAACTCGCGACTGAAGATCACGGGGTGGGGCGCGTTGACAATGACGAGCCGGTCGAGATAGTCCGGATGCCGCATCGCGAAGGCCCACGCCACCACGCCGCCCCAATCGTGCCCAACGAGCGTGCAGGTGCGGTAGCCGAGGTGCTCGATCAGCGCGCGAACATCCTCGACCAGCGTCGGGACGCGGTATGCCTCAACCGTATCGGGCTTCTCAGAAAGATTGTAGCCGCGCATATCCACCGCCACCGCGCGATGATCTGCACCGAACGCGGTCAGCTGCTCCCGCCAGGCATACCAGAACTCCGGGAAGCCGTGGAGGAACAGGATCAACTCGCCGCTCCCTTCGGAGACGTAATGCAAGCGGACGCCGTTGACATCGGCATATGCGTGGGTGCTCATCGGTTTCTCGCCTTTCGTTGGTCCTCACGCTCGCTTCAGGACGATTGCCCCGGTGCCGCGTGGCCCGAGGTGGACGGCGTAGATGGTGCCGTAGTACGCGATAGTGATGCGGTCGCGTGGGATGGCTGGCGCAAGGCGATCCGCGATCCCCTCGGCTTCGGCGCGCGTCGCGCCGGTCCCGTCGTACAAGACGGTGACACCGGCGGGATCGGGGAAGCCTTTGATCCACTCGATCATCGCCTCAATTGCTTTCGTGCGCGTCCGAGGCTGCTGAAAGGGTTCCAGTTGCCCGTCGTGCAGCCGCAGGAGCGGCTTGATCGAAAGGACGGAACCGAGCAGCGACTTCGCCTTGTTGATCCGCCCGCCGCGTTCCAGCCACTTCAGCGTTTCGACGAGAAAGAGCACTTCCACCTGCGGCATCAACTCCCGCACCCGCGCGCTTACCGCGTCGAGGGACGCGCCTGTTTCGGCGAGTTTCGCCGCTTCCAGCGCGAGGTAGCCGACGCCCATCGAGGCGCTCAGGGTGTCAATAACCTCGACGGGAAATTCGCCCGTGAGATTCTTCGCGGCGAGCGCCGCCGAATTGTAGGTGCCGCTCAGTTTCGAAGAAAAGATGATCGCACATACCCCGGACGCACCCTCAGCCTGCAAACGGCGATACGCTTCTTCGAATGCGCCGACTGGTGGCTGCGCCGTCGTCGGGAACGGTCCCGCCTCCTGCTTCGCATAAAACGCCTCAGGCGGCAGGTCGCTCGTGTCCTGATAGATGTCCATGCCAAACTGCACCGTTAGCGGCACCGTAACGATCCCGTGTCGCTCCCGCAACTCCGGCGGGATGTCCGATGTACTGTCCGTGACGATCCGCACCTGTCCGGGCTGCGCCATTTCAACCTCCTCTCCAAGTAACGAGTAGCGAGTAACGAGGTGATGCGGATTCCCTTCTCGTTACTCGCTACTCGTTACTCCATCATTCCACCGACACAATGAAATCATAGTGCGGCTGGCCGCCGGGGACGATTTCGACGGACGCATCCGGGTAAGATACGCCGATCTGCGCGCTGAGCGCTTCGGCCATCGCGTCGGTGACATCCGCGCCGGTGTAGAGCGTGATCAGTTCGGCGTGTTCGGCGTCCATGCGATGAAGGAGGTCGAGCGTGACCGTCGCGCTGTTGTCGCCGGCGAAGGTCAGGACATCATCGAGCAAGCCGATCACTTCCCCTATCTTGACCGCAACGCCGCCAATCGTCGCGTCGCGGACGGCACGCGTCACCTCGCCGGTACGCACGCTGCTCGCTACGTCGGCCATCACCGTGGCGTTCACGTCGAGGTCGGCGGTGAAGGTGAAGGCGGACAGGGCGGCAATCCCCTGTGGGATGGACTTCGTCGGTACGACACGCACCTGCTTAGACGCCATTTCGGCCGCCTGTCGGGCGGTGAGGACGACGTTTCCATTGTTCGGCAGGAGGATCACAGAATCGGCGGGCGCGCTGTTGATCGCGTCGAGCAGTTCCTGCGTCGAGGGATTCATCGTCTGCCCGCCTCGGACGATCTTCGACGCGCCGAGACCGCGCAGCACCGCAGACAGCCCCTCACCTGCCGCCACCGCAACGACTGAGATATGCCCCGTCAGTTCTGCAGAAGCCACGTCGGATGGCGTGGGCTGGTTGAGATGCTCAACCTGCATATCCATATTGTCTATCTTGATCTGGGTCAACGCGCCGAGGCGCAAGGCGTACGAGAGAAGCGCGCCCGGATCAGTCGTATGGATATGTGCCTTGACGTACTGCTCGTCGCCAACGATTACCGCGCTGTGTCCCATCGCGGCCATTTCCTCGCGGATCGTCGCGAAATCGAGTGACGCGCCAGACGCGGCGGTAATCAGGTAGTTTGTACAGTAACCAAAGTCATCCGCACCGTGTTTTTCCTGTATCCCGGCGACATCGAAGGCCATCATTGCGCCGCCCGGTGCGATCTCGGTCAGTTCCTCCACCTCGACGTTCCGCCCCGCCAGGTGGAGGCGCATCCCTTCGAGGATGACGACGTACCCCTGCCCCCCGGCATCCACAACACCCGCCTCGCGCAGGAGTGGCAGCATCTCCGGCGTCTTCGCCAGTGTCGCGCGGGCACCCGCCAACGCTGCGTCCAGCACGACGAGCACATCGCCACCACCCTGCGCCGCAGTGGTGGCGGATTCCGCCGTGCCGCGCGAGACGGTGAGCAGCGTACCCTCGACTGGCTTCATCACCGCGTTGTACGCCATCGCCGACGCCTCGGAAAACGCGGCAGCGAGAAGCGCGCCATCGAGCGTCGCGTGGCCGTCGAGCGCCTTCGCCATGCCACGAAAGATCTGCGAGAGGATCACGCCGCTGTTGCCACGCGCCCCCATCAATGCGCCGTACGCGGCCCGGCTCGCGACATCTCCGACGGCGCGCCCGTCACTCTCGCCGCCCTCGGCAGCGGCGGTGTACGCGGCCTGCATCGTAAGGAACATATTCGTCCCCGTATCGCCGTCGGGCACTGGGAAGACATTGAGCGCGTTGACGCCCGCGACATTCCGCTCGAGCCAGCCCGTCCCGGCGCGCAGTGCTCGCAGCAAGCCCGCGCCATTAACGACCGACCACGTTGGCGCAGCGCTTTCCATTCCGTCCGTTCCCTCCTGCTGAGCCACTCGCTTCCCCCGTCGCGTCGTTGCGCTCATCTCGTTCGTTCTCCTTGACCCCCGCTAAAACGCAGCCCGTGGACATGCACATTGACCGCGATTGGTCGGAGCGCGAATGTACGCTCGACGGCGAAATAGACCGTCCGAATAGCGTTATGCGCCACCGCCGCAATTGGCAAGCCGTACTCCACGACGACATGCAGCGTGATCGTCACGCGGTCGCCATCCATCTGCACCGCAATACCATCCCGCGCGTCAGGTGGTGGCGGATGGCCGAAGCGGCGACCGACGCGGCTCCGCAAATCCTGCGGCACAAGCTCGACAATCCCGTAGCATCCGAGGGTCGCCTGATGCGCGACCGACCCAATCGCGCGCGCCGAGATGACCACCTTGCCCGGTGCGGCAGTTCCTGCATCATTCGGCTCGTGCACGACCGTCGTCATCACGCGCTCACGTGCTCCGTTTGCATCTACGCGGGCGGAATGGTAGCATACGCAGGCTACGGCATTGAATGGTGCCGCCGAGCGCGACAGGCAATGACGCAGATGCAGCAAAGGGCCCGCGCCGCCATTGTAGCGGAGGGCGCGGAGCGTGGCAAAGGATACAGAACGGGATGAAGTGTGAAATCACCGGCAAGCAGCGCTCCTTTGGGCATAACGTTTCACACGCCAAGAACCGTACGAACCGGTACTGGCTCCCGAATGTGCAGAAGAAGCGCGTGATGATCAACGGCAAGATGGTGCGCATCCAGATTTCTACCCGTGCGCTCCGCACACTCACCAAGACGGGCCGGATGGCGGCAAAGGGCAAGTAATGCGCCCGATTTCACAGCACCGAAAGCGGGGCGGCAGATTTGCCGCCCCGCTTTTTGCCCACCCCTAACCCCTCCCGCTACGGAAGGGGAGCAGACACGAAATCCATTTAGTGCATCAATACATCCGGTTCCCCTCCCGCGTCGGGAGGGAGTCAGGGAGGGGATTCGATTAGTACCGACGCCGCCCGAACTCGTCGCGTTCCTCATCATACGTGACCGACGTGCCGTTCTTCGGCTTCGCGAACCGACCCCAGAGCCAACCGAGCAGCAGAACGGCGATCACGAAGGCAAAGATGTAGCCCGTGAGCACCCAGAAGAGGTGCAATGCGAACGCCAGCACCTTCGCGATGATAAAAGCGAGCACCGCCGCAACAAGAAGAAACACGACCAGCCGAACGCCGGAAAACGCACGCGCCATAATTCACGACCCTCTCCGAAGCACCCTTGAGGAACAGCCTTCCTCATTATGCAATTATACGACAGTGCTGCCCGAAGAGTTACAAATTACGTCTGAGTCGAAAGAACGATAAACCGTAGCGCTGCCCCTTCACCCTGTCCCCCGAAGGAATGCCTATTCCTCAATCATCCCCGGCGATGCAGCGCACCGATCAATCGTTATCACTATGAAGCCGCAACAGATTCCCGTACAATACGCTCCGATCCACTCATTGCTCCGCCGTCACGCGAAGGAAGGCCGCGATGCGATTGGCATTGCTTCCCGGTGGCTCCATTTATCTCGACAAGGGCCGCGCCGTCACGCCCGGTGTAGATATGGGTGTGCGCGTCTATGTGCCGGTCTGGAGCGCGTTGATCGAGACGGACGACGGGCAGCGGATCATCTTCGACACGGGCATGCATCCCGATCACATCGCCAACCCGGACGCGACCTATGAGGGGACAAAATCTGCCGGTCTGATGCCCGCCGTCATGACCTACAACGACCTCCTCTCCAACCGATTGCAGCAGATGGGGGTTGCGACGAACAGCGTTGACACCGTGATCCTCTCGCATCTCCACTGGGATCATTGCGGCCAGACACATCTCTTTCCGCAAGCGACGGTCTACGTGCGACAGGATTGCCTGGAAACCTGGTCGAAGGAAGTCAACCCGCGCGTCGGCAGACGGGACTTCCTTTCCACCGCCACGACCTATCAATTCCTGCCAGCTGAGGAAATGACGGAAATCGCGCCGGGCGTCACTGTTATCCATACGCCCGGGCATGCGATCGGTCATGTCTCGCTAATGGTCATGCTGTCGAAAACCGGCGCAATCCTCTTGACAGCGGACGCGCTGCCGATGCGCGAATGCCTAGATGGCACGAGCCACGGCGCGGGGCCGGATCAACCGGCATGGAAAACGAGCCGCGCCCACCTACTGCGCCTCGCGGGCGAGCACGACGCGACCTTCTTTCTTTCCCACGACCCTGACCAATGGCCCCGTCTCCGCCGCGCGCCGCATTGGTACACGTGAGAAGTCGAAAGAAACAAGCCGAAAGTCAAGAGTGGTGCGATGGTCAGAATGTCAAGAAGTTGGTCTTCCTTGCACCGATCCACACGGGAATCGGTGAGGACGGCGAAATGCTCAGTACGCGGGGAACCGGCAAGGTAGCCATGACGAGTCTCCGTGCGACGAGTACTCGACCGATCACTCATCCTACCGGACAACTGGCTCATTGAGATGCGATTGGCCTGACTGATACTCCGCGCTGCCTACCAGCTACTGACTACTCCCCACTGGCTGGTATACTCCCCAAACACCCTGCCCGATTGGCGGGCAGGTGATCCGGCGGGGTAATGAAAGGAATCGTACGAATGGGAAAGACATTTCGACAGATGGTGGCGGACGCGCGTGGTCAGGTTGGCGTGATCAGCCCGCAGGAAGCAAAGCAGGAGATCGAGAAGGGCGGTGCGACGGTCATTGATGTGCGCGAGCCGGATGAGGTTGCGGAGAGCGGCACTGTCCCCGGCGCGCGGAACATCCCGCGTGGCGTGTTGGAGATCAAGGCGGACACCGAACTGCCGATGCGCGACCCCGCACTCGAAGACCGCAATCAGAAAGTGATTATCGCCTGCGGCGCGGGCGGGCAGGCGGCGCTCTCCGCGAAGTCCCTCAAAGATATGGGCTTCACGGACGTCTCAATCATTGACGGTGGCATCAAGGGCTGGAAAGACGCCGGCTACGAGACTGCAGCGCCGAAGAAGTAAGGGAACCTCACCCCCGGCCCCTCTCCATCGCGGGTGCCCGCTGGGCAGTGAGAGGGGCCGGGGGGGAGGGGTCCTTACTTCTTCGGCGCTGCAGTCTCGTAGCCGGCGTCTTTCCAGCCCTTGATGCCACCGTCAATGATTGAGACG
>JBBSFO010000165.1:0-9075 GCA_038238655.1 Thermomicrobiales bacterium
GATTGAGAACCTCAACGTCAACGTCTACTCGTTCACGACGACGGCGAAGAGCAAGGACGCGGCAATCACGGCGCTGGCACTGGCGCACCAGAACCACGTGTTCAAGCACGACATTCCGCAGTTGACGCTGGAGTGCCAACTGTACGAGCGTAAGGATGCCGCCCTGATTCAGGATAGCGTGATGGCCGCAGCGATCGCTGTCTACTGCGCACGGCCCGACCTACCCGAGGAATCGTTCACGACCTATGAAGACCGTGTCTCGATTTCGCCATTCTGAATCTGAGGAGAGATTGTCGTGAAATTCAAGCGTCAGTCCGATGGTCGTTACACCGTTCATCACACTAATGAGCCAACGGAGTTTTATCAGTGGGAGCAGTCCACCACGTTTGGAAAGGGTGCGATTGAAGGGTATCCCGACAACACGCTGTGTCATTGGGATGCGTCGCGCCGTTTCGTGCGGATCACTGCGGCGAACGGCGAAGCTCTTTATCGCATCGTGGGCGAAGAGACCCAGCGCCACGATAACGGCAAGGGCTGGATCTCCGTGGCCCACGTCTATCGGGCCGAGCTGGTCGAGGGGACGATCACTGAATTCAAGGCAGCTCCCCCCGTCGCGTCTGAGCACATCGACTCAAGTGAACCTCCCCATGCTGAACCTGCTCGTCCCGTCGATCACGAAGACGAACACAAATAACACAGTACGAACACTTCGCCCAGGAGTACGCCCGTTGCCTGATTACGTGTCCAACGGTCATCTGTTGCTGCCCCGCGATCAGAGCGACTGGACCGACGGCGCACGCGACGACCTGGGGACCAGTACCTTGCTCGACGAGGGGCCAGGCTACATCCCCACCAATAGCAGGCCACTAGTCGAGAGATTGAGTGAATTAGAGCTAAGCATCGAAGATTCAGGTTGGCTGCGTGAAGCGGCGTGGAATGATCGCGATTTCTCCCGCGAGGGCCTCAAGCGTGTCTTACGTCTCGCCCGTCTGTCTTACCTCAAGAACCCGCTGATTCATCGCGCGGTTGAGGTCCAGAGCTACTACGTCTGGGGCCAGGGCGTCGAGATGCGCTCCGCGGACGACGCCATGAACGAACTGATCCAGGACTTCCTGGAGGATCAGGGGAACCAGTCCGAGCTGACGAGTCACCAGGCGCGCAGCGAGAAGGAGCGCGAGCTGCAGGTCACGGGCAATCTGTTCTTTGTCTTCTTCACACAGCCGGCCACAGGCAAGGTGCGGGTACGCACCATTCCCGTCGACGAGGTTCTGAGCATCATCACCAATCCCGACGACGCGCGCGAGGGATGGTACTACAAGCGTGAGTGGGTCGCCGAGCGTCTGGACATCGCCACGGGCATCGCCACGCCGAACGTCCAGTATGCCTACTACCCCGACTGGCGCTACCGTCCCGCGACGAAGCCGCCGATGATCGGCCAGTACCCGGTTTTCTGGGACACGCCGTGCTACCACGTCAAGGTCGGCGCCCTGCGTGATATGCGGTTCGGCGTACCTGAGATTTACGCCGCACTCGACTGGGCCCGCGCGGTCAAGCAAGACCTCGAGGACTACGCCACGACCAAGCGCGCTCTGGCCCGCTTCGCGTGGAATATGTCGACGACGGGCGGCGCCCAGGGCGTTGCCAACGCGAAGACGCGACTGGGGACGACACTCGGCACGGGTGAGCCGCTCAGTGAAGCCAACCCGCCCGCTCTCACGGGGAGCACGTTCATTCACGGCGAGGGGACGCACCTGACGCCGATTCGCACGGCGCACCAGCAACCCTCCCCCGACGAGGGCCGCCGCCTGTGGCTGATGGTCGCATCGGCAACGGGACTGCCCGAGTGCTACGCGTCGGATACCGAGGTTCTGACCGAGCGTGGATTCATCTTGCATCAGGACTGGACGCCTGGAACGCGCGTCGCCTGCTTCAACCCCGAGACGCGTCAGTGTGCGTGGGAGCATCCCGCGTCGCTCAGCACGCACTACTACAACGGCGATATGGTGCATTTCAAGAATGCGCAGACCGATATTCTTGTCACGCCGAATCATCGGATGTGGACCGCGCGGGCCGTTCAGTGGAAGCTGGCCGGGGCACGGGGCAGGATCGCGGCGCTTGTCGGCGGCCCACTGGTCCAGAGAGACGCAACGGACGACGGCTCGGCGCTGACATATCGCGCGTGGCACATCGAGACGGCACAGGCGATTCTCGACCAACCGCGTGACGCGGGATGGAAGGTCACGAGCGCCGTCCGCTTTGCGGAACCAGTCGCTGAAACCGACGCTGAGATTTCCTACCTCAAGCCCGAGCACGTGACGACGGTCCCCTATGCGGGGTTCGTCTCCTGCTTCAGCGTGCCAACAGGCATCTACGTCACGCGACGCAATAAGCAAGTCGCCATTCAAGGAAATACCTTCTTTGGCGAGGCCAGCGTCGGAAGTCACGCGACTGCAAAGACGCTTGATCGACCGACCGAACTGCGGATGCGGGATCGTCAGGTTCTGTGGGCGGACATCTTCAAGGATATTCTACGGTTCGTCATCGAGCAGGCCGCCGCCGCGCCGCATAACGACGTTGGCGCATCGCTGAGTGTCGACAGCGATGGCAACCGCGAGGTCATTCTCGACGGAGCCGACGAGAAGGGCAAGCCACGCCAGGCCCGCATCGACGTGATGTTCCCGCCGATGCTCGAGCGCGACGCACTCCAGCGAGTCGGCTCGATTGTCCAGGCGGTCACACTCGGCGGCTTCCCCAGTGCGGGCACGTTTGATAAGCGGACGATCGTGCAGCTCTTGCTCGAGGCGATCGGCGTCGACGACATCGGCGACAAGCTCGACATTCTCGCGCCTGAGGACGGCACGCCACTCCTTCCGCCTGTTCTTCCCCTGCCGCCAGGAAGCGGACCGATCGCGGTGACAACGCCTCCGAATGCGCCGAGTCACCCACGACCGAACAAGGTGCTCCCCTCAGGATCGGTGGACGATACAGGCAACAGCTCGGACCCCGTATCCGAGGCGAAGCGCGAGCCGCTGGGCAAGGCGTGGATGGCGCAGCAGGCCGCGCAGACCGAGGCGCGGCTGCGCGAATGGGACGCGACGCACCAGGCCACGCTGATCGCCGCCGCGACGCGGACCCGCGCGACCAACGAAGCACTGCGCGGCGCGGTGGACAAGCTGACGGAAGCGGCGGACGCACTGCGCACGACGGGGCAACGACCAGCGGCCTACCGTGTGACGAAGCTGATCACGCACAACGCAGAGCACGAAATCGACAAGATTGTCGAGGACCACACGCCGTTACGTGACGAGCCAGCAGCCGAACCAGGAGAGTAAGACAGAATGGCGCTCAACGCCCAGATCTCTCATACCGGTGCGAATGCAGCCGTGGATGCGCTTGCCGCCTTGCTGAACACTGGGTTTATCCGGATTTACTCGGGAGTTCAGCCCGCGAACGCGAACACAGCCTTGAGCGGTAACACGCTTCTGGCGACGCTGCGCTTTAGTGCGACGGCGTTTCCGGGCGCAACGGCTGGTGTCGCCACGGCCAATGCGATCACGCAGGATTCGGATGCTGCCGCGACGGGAACTGCCGCATTTATGCGCTGCTTGAAAAGTGACGGGACCACAGTAGTTCTTGACGGCTCGGTTGGTACGGCAACGGCGGATCTTATCATTGCCACCACATCAATCGTGCAGCACGCCATTATCACCTGCTCGTCGTTCACGATTACCCTCCCAGAAGCGTAGCAGGCGACCGAGCTAGTGAGTTACGACCTTCGTGGCTTCACCGTCGCACGCAACGGCACCGCTTCCCTGACCGTGCCCGTGTGGTCGATCACCGGCCAGATCGTCGACAGTCGCACGGGCACGGTCAGGGCGGACTTCACGGGAGCGAATGCGATCAGCTTCCCGCAGGTACTTGGGTTGCTCACGGCAGCCCAGCAGGATGAGGTGATCGGCCTGATCGTGTCGCGTCTGCTCGAACGACGGTTCGGTCTCTAAGTGGCGACGCAATGGACAATCAGAAAGTCCGGGAATAATGCCAACGGCGGCACGTCGAACGCGATTCGCTCGAACGGCACTGATGGTGTCACGAATGCGGGCAACAGCACCCTGACATCGATCACGGGCACGTGGGCGGCCGGCGACATCGGGCACGGCGTGGTGATCAATGGCACCCATCGGCTCATCACGGCGGTTGCCTCAGCCACGAGCCTGACGTACTCGGGCGCGACACTCGGCACGCATACCGCGTTTACCTGGGTCATCGGTGGCCCGCTGCTCACAATCACAGGGTCGCAGGCGCTGGTCGCATCGGGCGATAGCGTGGCCATCGGCGCGGGGACGTACCGCGAAGTCCTCGCCTTCTCCACAAACACCGTGACCTACACGGGCGATGTGGACGGGGCGCTCACGGGTGACGCGGGCGACGTGATCGTCACAGCGTACACGACCAACGACAAGACCGCGCCATCGTCGTCGGTTCTTCTGGCGATTGGGACGCATACAGGCCTGTCGTTCACCAATATCGACTTTATCGGCGGCAACGCGAACCTGCTCACCGGCGGGAGCGGTTGCGCTACCATCACGTTCACGGCATGTTCGCTTCGCTCGAATACGTCGGGCACGATGATGAACCTGACCCTGGCCGTCGACGTGAATAGCGCCATCCTGTTCGACCGCTGCGCACTCATTGGCCTGGCCTACAACCAGACACTCGCCAACCTGAATCTCGGCAATAGCGCGACGGCGGACTATGACGCGGGCGTCACCTTCCGCAACTGCTTGCTGGTGAGCGCGACGTTAGGGACGGGCATTGCCACGCTGAGCCTGTCAAGTAGCACAAAGCCAGGTGGCGGCGTCAAGGCGCTCGGCTGCACGTTCATTGGATGCGCCAACGCGTTCACCACGATCTCAGGCGTGTTCGATACGTCGAGCAAGTTCCCCGCGAAGGCAATTGGCTGCTACTTCATTGGCTGTCAGACGGCTGTCGCGGGCAGGTCAGGGCGCGCCACGGTTATCGAAGACTACAACGTCATCGACGCCAGCACGGCGCGGTCGAACGTCGCGGCGGGGCCGAATAGTCAGGCCGGCCAGAGCTACGCCCCGCTGATCGAGTTCTGGGAAGCACTCATCACGGGTCGAAGCAATCGCCCCCCGCTGACGCCGATGATTGGCAGTCCGCTGCTCGGCTTCTGGACACCGACACAAATCAGCGTGGGAATTCCCGCGACGGCAGCGGACGATGCGACAGTCGGCACGATTGCGTGGACGACCCCCGCAAACGCGACCTACGCCGAGGGCACGTCGACAACGGCGGCACTCACCGCTGGAACGACCATCACCTCGCATTATCTGAAAGTCACGAACTTCGGGTTTGCGTTGCCGACCACGGCGACGGTGACGGGGATTCGCGTCGAGTATCTGGCGTCCCACGCGACCAGCGCCGCGATTGTCAACAGCGTCAAGCTGGTCAAGGGCGGTACCATCGGCGGGACCGATAACAGCGGCCTCGGCGTGAATACGACGACCGCGATGGTGCTGTACTCGATTGGCGCGGCGAATGATCTGTGGGGGCAGGCGTGGCTGTACTCAGACATCAACGCCAGCACCTTCGGCGTCGCGCTCAGCTTCAAGAATAGCTCGGCAGGATCGGCCTGCACGGTCAGCGTCGACTATGTGCGGATGATCGTGAACTACACCGACTCGGCGGGCCTCTCGAGCGAGCAATCCGTCGATTTCACGAATAACCCACGACCCGCCGGCGGATCGCCGACCATCGCGGCGGGCGCGCTCGAGCGGGGCAACACCGCCGTGCCGAATAGCAGCGTGACCGATAGTGGCAACCCGAGTTATCAGATCGCGGGGCCAGGCTATCACGACTTCCCGATTGTCGTCGATGCCGTCCTGACGACGATCAGCGTGGACGCGCAGTATGACGCCAGTTACACGGGAACGCTGCCGCAGTTTCAAGTGCTGGCGAACGGGCAATGCGGGGTCACGTTGCAGACGGTGACAATGACAGCGGTTGGGTCGGGTGTGTGGGCCACGCTGACCTTGACGTTCACGCCGACGCGTGCGGGGCAGGTCTCCGTGCGTATCAAGAGCAGCTCGACAGCGGCCGCGGGGAACGCCTACTTCAGTAGCTTCAGCTGATGGCAAACAGTAACCCGAACGATAGCTCGTACAGCAACCGTGGCGAGCCAGTCGCGGCGCTGATCTCGACCGCGAACCAGACGACGACGAGCACGAGCAATCGCGGCGAGCCATCCACTCCGCCTGGCATTCTCAAGCGGCTCTTTCAGGCAAAGGTCGCGATCGCGGCCAAGCACGCGACCATTGCGGCGACGGCTGCCGAGAAACTTGCAACCACAGTTGCTGAAGCCGCCAAACACGCGACGCTGGCCGCGACTGTCGCCGAATCGCTCAACGCCACGGTTGCCGAAGCGGCCAAACATCCGACTCTCGCAGTCAGTGCCGCCGAGACGATCACGGCGACAGTTGCCGAAACAGTCCCCCACGCGACGCTCGCGGCCCAATCAGGCGAGCAGATCACGGCGACCGTCAGTGAGTCTGCCAGGCCTGTCACGCTCTCAGGCAGCCTCACAGAGCAATTCGCTGCGACTGTGGCCGAAAGTGCGCGCCACGCCACACTTGGGGCGACGGGTGCTGAGCAGGAAGCAACGACCGTCAACCTGACGGCGAAGCACGCGACGCTCAGCGCAGTCGCCGCCGAGCGGATCGACGCATCGGTCGGTCTCACGGTCCCGCACGCGCTCATTGCCGCGACAGACGCCGATCAAGCAGACGCGGCAGTTGCCGAGACGCTCCCGCCGGCCAGGATCGCCGCCACCGCCGCACTGACCATCGCGGCCGCCGCCGCCGTGACTGTGCCACACGCGACGTTGGCCGGCCAGGCGATCGAGCAGATCAACGCGACGGTTGCACTCGCCGCGCACCATCCGACGATTGCCGCGACATCCGACAGCGAACTCGCCCCCGTCCTGACAACAGGCGGCGGTGGCGTCACGCCGAATCATCGGATGTGGACCGCACCGCCCGCGGCGATCAACAGTCACGTCGCCGTCTCGACCCGCGCGGCACGTCTGGCCGGCCAGGCGACCGTCACCGTTCCGACCATCGCCAGCACGGTCGCCGTCCGCGCGCCGGCCGCGGGCGTCACGTTGGCCGGCGCTGTGGGCATCGGGGCACAGGCGGACGTTGCGGTTCAAGCACCCCGCTTGCTTGCCCGCTCAGGCGTCACGTATCTGCCGCCCATCGTCGCGGCGACGGCGCGTGTCCAAGTGGCAACGCCCAGCGTGGCTGTGCTGGCCAGCCGTCAACGGTCGGCGCGCGCGATTGCCGAGGAGGACGCGCTGCTCGGTCTGGTCGACGGCGACCTCGCGTTATTGGCGCTCTAGGAGTTGCCGTGCTCGACGATACGACGTTTCAGGAGCTCGTGGCCTACCGCAAAGCAGCGCACGAACACAGGGGCGCGACGGACGCGCTCAGCGCGGCCCGCCTGATCTTCGACGACTGCCAGCGCAGGTATGACCATACCGATCGCACACTCCGTGTGGCGACGGACCGCTTCCTGTCGATGATGGCGAAAGAGCCGAACACCTAGTCCGCGAGGTAGTACCGTTGCTCGACGATCTCGTCGCCCTGCTCATTGCCGTCAACCTGTCCGCGTACACGCAATCGCTGCGCGACACCGTGGAACAGGCAGGCGGCGATCCGTCGAGCGTGGCGCTCACCAATGAGGACGTGGCCGCGCAGATCGAGGGGCACGCGCAGACGACCGCCGAGGGCATCATCACAACGGCCGAATCGGACGTGCAGGCGTTTCTCGACGGTCTGCCCGACGACGTGAGCACTGACGAACTCGACCAGCTCATCACGGAGTGGAGCACGAGCAGAGCCGCGTGGAAGAACCCGCACATATCCATTTCCGAACTTGCGCTCGCCGTCGCGCAGGCGCAGAAGGATTTCGTCACACGAAGCGACGTGACGGGCAGCGTCTCATTCGGCGGCTCCGAGACGTGCGACGTGTGCATCGAAATAGCGGGCAATTCCCCGTATGCGCTCGATGACCCCGTGGCTTTCCTTATTCCTCACCCGCAATGCGGAGACGAGTGGACCTTAGACATTACGTCAACTGGCGACCTGTGGACAGGCGACTAAAAATCAGTAGGAGATTTCAGTGAATCAGCAGGATATTCAGGCGCTCATCACCACCTTGCAGGCGGGGCACGATGCCCTTGTGGGATCAATGAAAGTCCGCGCCGACCAGGTGACGGCGGATCAGCAGGATTCGGTCGATTCACAGAAAGCGGTCGATGCGGCCGCGCTGAAGCGCCAGCAGGAACTGGACTCGCTCGTTTTCACGAACCAAGCAGCGAACGACGCGGCGAATAAGGCCGAGCAAGAGGACGTCGATCGCAACAACGCGGACATCACCGAGCAGACGGCAACGCTGGCACTCGATCAGCAGGCGCTGGACGCAACCGAAGCCGTGATCACGGCGCTCGAAGGGCTGGCCCCGAGCCTTCCCGCTGGACCCGCGAAGTCGCAGTCCACCACGGCGAAGGCCGATGCAGCACAGGTTGACACAACGACGTCCGACGCAACGAAGCCCACCGCGTAAAGGACATCGACGCAATACGTCGCAACTCCCACCGTTTTCTGTCACAGCCGTCCGAAGAGGGCGGCTTTTTTGTTTCCACCCTGACCCAGGAGGTCCATTTTGGCAAAGCTCGACGTGACCAGCATCCTCGCCACGCTTGACGAGGCCGGAAAGCGTCACAATCAGTCGGACGTGCAAGCGATCCAGAAAATTCACGACGCTGCAGGCACGCTCGGCGCGACGTGCGCGATGCCCGATCCGCAGGGCGACGGCACCGTGACGACGACGATGCCCGACACCATGCCACGCGAGGCGAAGACCGACCCGACCGACGGCGCGCCCCTCGTCGAAGCGCCCACCGAAACCCCGCTCACGGGTGAGGTCGTGCCGCTCCTCGAGATGGCGGTCCGCCGCGACAACACCGTCGCGCTCAAAGTCATCAGTCCCGGC
>JBBSFO010000166.1:0-9034 GCA_038238655.1 Thermomicrobiales bacterium
CTAGGGAAGGGGAGCTCGTTGCGTCTCTTTGCGGGTGCCGAGGACAATAATCGTCTTCGTATGTGAACGGGTCGCGCCATGCAGGCGGTTCATTAGTCCATTGAGATGCGTGATGTCCATGCAGCGGACTTTAAGGATCATATCAATATCCCCCGCGACGCCGTGCTGTTCGAGCACTTCCGGCTCGCGGCCGGTGAAGGCGCTAATGCCCTTGTATTCCTCATCGTAGTTGCGCCCCGTCGGGATTGTGATCTCGATAAAGGCGGTCACTTCCAACCCGAGCGCCGCTGCATCGAGATTCACTTCGTACCCGCGCACGATCCCCGCCACTTCGAGTTTGCGGATCCGCTCCTGAACGGACTGCCCGGACAGCCCGACGGTGCGCCCAATCTCGGCGTTCGGCGTGCGGGCATTCTCCTGCAACAGGCGCAGGATCGTACGGTCAATCTCGTCGAGATCCACGGTCATACGCGGTGCGCTCCTCCTCGGTCGTTCGCGACATGCACAATGCACATCCCGCGTATTGTAGCAGCAGGTAGTAGTCAGTAGCCGGTAGTCAGTAGTCAGTTGAAAGGGAAACACAGTGCTCCGTTGCTGTTTCGATCATTGCCCTGTCCACCACAAATGGTCTTCTCTGACTACTGACTACTGACTACTTCTCCCTGTGGTATCATACCTTCATACGTACAGGGCGCAGTGTCGCCCTCTTTTTGCGCGAAGGAGAGCATGACAGACCGATGTCCGTTGAGGCTGAATCGAGAATGCAGTTCCTCGCGAATACGATGCGTTTCACGGTGATAGACGCGCGCGGCAGCGTCAGTTTCGTCGCCCCGGTGGGCAGTTTGAAGCCGCTGATTGCGGCGTGCAGCCACCGTCCGGCGTCCGTCGGGGAGCTATTACGTGCCGTCGCGCGGTACGACGATCAGGTGGCGCGGGATGTCGCCAGCGGTCTCGCGGTCTTCGACGAGCACATCACGCCGGACACCCCCGAACGGCTGCATCAACTCCTCGACGCGCCGGAACAAATGCCGCCCGTCTTTCGCGTTCTGGACGAGCGGACGCGCGAGGCGAGCATGAAAGCGGCGCGGGGCGGACTCGTACTCTTCAACCTCAAGGCGCGACGGATCATTCAGGTCCATAACAACGTCCTGCGCGTGCGTCGCCGCGACCGTGGCCGTGTCCGCTCCGGTGGAGTCCCCGTGGACGACCAACTCTACTCCTACGAACTCCCCGCAGACTGGTCGCTCGTCCCGTAGGAAATCACAGAGCGCAGAGGACACAGAGAACGCAGAGAACCCAGAGAAGAGAGATGAAAAAGGTGGCGCGTTGAAGTGAGAACTCCATGATCCACCGTATTAATTCGCTCGTCTTTCTCTGTGCTCTCTGTGTCCTCTGCGCTCGGCCCGCTCCTACGGACGGCGGTCGGGGCGGTCATTGAGGCCGGGGAGTTTACGTTTGCGACTGGCGATGTTGCCGAAGAAGAGTCGGCCGAAGGACGATTTCATATCTTCGTTCATTTCGTCGCTCGTTCCTTGCAGGAAGTCGCCGCTCTTGCCTTCCTGCGTTGCCCACTCGGCACGAGCATCGCGCGCTTTTGTGAACCATTCCTCGACCCGTGTCTCGCTTTCCTCGCCGGTCTCGGTCAGCAGGGCGCGTAGTTTCTCCAGTTCGTCAATTTGCCGGTCGAGCCAGCGGGCGATGCCGACGCGGTTCGTCAGGAAGATGTCGCGCGACATGACCGGATCGCCAGCGGCGAGGCGCGTGGTGTCGCGGAATCCGCCCGCCGTGAGCGTCTTCATGTCCCGCCACGCGGCGTCCGCGCTCAGCGCGTGAACCAGTGCGGCGGAGACGGCAAGTGGCAAATGGCTGATGCCCGCCACATACGCATCGTGCTCGGTCGCGTCGAGGAAACGCGGCGTCGCGCCGAGCGCATTCACCAGCCCGACAACGTTCTGTACCGCCGCGTCGCCCGCCGTGACGGTCGGGATGACGACCCACGTTGCACCGGTGAACAACTCCGCGCTCGCGCCCTCGATGCCGCGCGTATTGCCCGCCATCGGGTGGCTCCCGACGAAGTTGACCGTGGGCGGCAGGAGTTCGCGCGCCCATTCGAGGACTTCCGCCTTGGTGCTGCCGGTATCCGTGATCGTCGCCCCTTCGCGCACATGCGGGGCAATGATCTCGAAGACATCGCGCATCGCGCGTACCGGCGTCGCGAGAATGAGGAGATCGCACGCCTCGGCAATCGCCGGGAGCGAACTGACCGTCCGGTCCACGGCATTCAGCTTCCCTTTGGCGTACCGCTCATTCGCGACATCAATATCGAAGCCGATGACTTCGACCTTCTGCTTGCCGTCCGCGCTCGCCCATTTGCGCAAGCCCATCCCGACCGACGACCCGATCAGGCCGAGGCCGATGATGCCGATTTGTTGCATGAATGACGCTCCTCAATCCGGTACATCCCGCGTGGGGAAAGATCACGATGTGCTGCTGAAAGTATACCAGACGCGCCCGGCGGTTCAGCCGGGGATTTTTTCGAGGTCAATATCGCGGACCCAACCCTCGATGCCTTGCTGGTCGCGCAGTTTGCGCCACACCTCGCCGTCTACTTCCTGCGTTTGATTGACGAACTGCAATTCGGTGCCGGGTGGCAATGTCTTGACGACGCCACTCGACTTGCTTGCGTCACTGCGGAAGTTGATCGTGAACCCACCGGCGATGCGGAAATTCGCCTTGAACGCGGTCGGTGTGCCGGAGGCGCGTGCGCCGGTACCCGCCGTGCCGCCCGCAAGGGCCGTGCTGTTCGTGGCCGCCGTGGGAGGGTTCGCCACTTGTGTCGCATTCGCGTTCGGCGTGCCCGGTCGGACGGTCGCCGCCGGGGTGATACCCTGCGATCCGGCAACCGATGAACCGGACGGCCCGCGCGCGGAGGGGACGTCGGTCACGGTCAATTTGTTCGAGAAATCGGGCAGGATCGAGATGTGAGTATAGAGATAGATAAACCCGGCGAGACCGATGACGATGCAGATTGCCATTGCCACGCCGAGCGTGAAGCCGTTGCGGCGGGAATGCTGTTCGAGCCGTTCCGCCAGCCCGGTATTGCCGATTGGATCCCGATCCCCTGCCACGTTCCGTCCACCCTTCGCCGCGCCCGTGCCGCCAAAATGACAGGGCATCATACGCGTTATACGCATGCCGGTCAATTTCGTGGCTGGCGATTGTGCGGTCGGCACGCCGCGCATGTCAATCTTGTATGATGTGACCGCTTCACTGGCGCAAGGAGAAAGGCGATCAGTTCATGCAAGCCACGCAGGTTGGTAACGCGATCACCGTCGCGGCGCTGGAACGCGATCCGTATGCGATCTACCGCATACTCCGGGAAACAGCGCCGGTCGCGTGGGTGCCGTGTGTCAATCTATGGTTCGTCACGCGGTGGGATGATGTCTGGCAGGTTGCGAGCGACACGACGCATTTCACATCGGCGCAGCCGCATTCCTCGATGACGCGGACGATTGGCAAGAACATGCTGCACGCCGATGGCGCGGATCATCGCCATCTCCGCGACGCGCTCGAACCGCCGCTGCGGCCTGCGAATGTCCGCCGCTATGCGGAGCGCGAGATCCCGGCACTGGCGAACGACCTGCTCGACACATTCCGGGCGGAGGGTGCGGGCGATTTAATGGCGCGCTTCGCCGAGCCGTTTGCGGTGCGGATGCTGCAACGTATCCTCGATCTCGAAACCGTGCCCGAGGCGCAATTCCAGCGTTGGTACACCGAACTTGCCGGTGGGATCGCCAACTTCGAGGGCGACCCCGCCAAGCAGGCGGTCGCGGATCGCGCGAGCGACGAAATAGATGCTGCAATCGAGACGGTGCTGCGCCGGCTTGAGGAGAGCCCGACCGAGAGCGTCCTTTCGACGATGCTGCACGCGGCATCGGGTGGGCATCGCCTGACGCGCGAGGAAATTTTTTCGAGCATCAAACTGATGATTATTGGCGGCGTGCAGGAAGCGCGCGACATCGTCGGCTTCACGACCTGGGCGCTCCTTGCCCACCCCGCGCAGGCGACCATCGCGCTTGGCGACCCCATGATGCTGCGCAAAGCGATCGAGGAGACGCTGCGCTGGTATTCGCCCGTCGGCACGCTGACGCGGACAGTGGTCCAGCCGGTAACACTGGCGGGCGTCGCGCTGGAACCGGGCGCGATGGTTGCTGCGGTGATCGCTTCCGCGAACCGGGACGAGCGGCATTGGACGGTACCCGACCGGTTCGATCTCCGCCGCGCGGAAGGGAAGCATCTCGCGTTCGGAGCGGGGCCGCATCACTGCGTCGGCGCGCTGCTTTCGCGCTATGAGGCGGCGGTCACGGTGCGCCTGATTTTCGACCGACTGCCGGGCCTCCGGCTCGATCCCACTCGGCCCGCCGCGCTGTCGGGCTGGGAATTCCACAAACTCCTCCATTTGCATCTGCGCTGGGATGCGTAAAGGATTGCAACCGACACCTGAACCGCCAAGACGCCAAGGACGCCAAGAGAGAAGAAGCCAGAAGCCGGAAGCCAGATGATCCGGCTTCTGGTTTCTGACCTCCGGCTTCTCCTTCTTGACGGTTCGTTATGGGCATCGTTTCGGTATGAAACGTGCGCACGGCAACAATGTACGGGCCGTATGCGAGCAGCCGGAAAGGAGCAGGGACCGATGCCGCGTGGAGACAAGTCCGCCTATACCGACAAGCAGAAACGGCAAGCGGAACACATCGAGGGTAGCTACGAGGAGCGGGGCGTCTCGAAGGACGAAGCCGAACGCCGTGCCTGGGCGACCGTCAACAAGGAGGATGGCGGCGGCAAGCAGAGCGGTTCCGGCCGCGCTCATCATGAGGAGAAGAAATCCTCATGATCTTCAGGAGCGAAGAGCGTACGGCAGCGGGCGAGCAGAAAGGCTCGCCCGTTCAGTTTCCAGCCTGTTTGAACACTGGCGGGACGTTGCCACTACCGGCTCCCTGCCGTCTCCTCCCCAACAAATGGTTAGGGGTCATTCCTCGCCATTCGACCGATGTGCGTGCGGTGCATACGACGTATCCTGCAAAGAGACAGAGGCCGCGCGAAAGGGATCGCCTCGGCCCGGAGTAACGGAGCAGGATGATGCAGGGTTTTTACTGGCTGATCGAGGGACGGCTTGCCGGGTGTCCGCGCCCCGGGAGTCGTCGTCGTAGTAATTCCCGCGACGACGCTTCCCCGGAGGCTGCACAGGCCGCACTCGATGATGACCTCGCATGGCTCCGCACACGTGGCATTCGCGCGGTATTGTCGCTCACAGAAACGCCGCTCGATACCGATTGGTTCGCGGGCCACGGGATGGATGTCCTCCATCTCCCGGTGGACGATCTGCACGCGCCAAGCCCCGCACAACTGCACTACGCCCTCGCCTTTATTGATCGGCAGCACGCCCTGGACCATGCCGTCGCTGTTCACTGCCTGATGGGGCAGGGACGCACCGGCACGGTGCTCGCGGCGCACCGCATTCGCGCCGGTAGCACGCCCGACGCCGCTCTCGCGGAACTCCGCGCCCTCAGCCCCGGCGCGATTGGCAGCACCGAGCAAGAAACCGCCCTCCGCACCTTTGCCCGCCAGCGGGACTGGATTCTCTAGCCCGCGCAGGCTACCAAATCCGATGATTGCGTTACACTGCCTCGGTTGAATGGAACGATGCGTGCGCGGAACCTGCACAAATCGGGTGTCGGAGCGACAAGCGACGGACAAGGAGCGGCAATGCCACAACTGACGGGCGGGCAAGCATTGGTCCAATCCCTCGCGCGGGAGGGGCTGGAAACGCTGTTCGGGTTGCCCGGCGTGCAACTCGATTGGGCGTACGACGCACTCTACGCGGAACGCGACCGGATCGCCGTCTATCACACGCGGCATGAGCAGGCGACCGCCTACATGGCCGATGGATACGCGCGGACGACGGGACGGATCGGCGCGTGCATGGTCGTACCGGGGCCGGGGTTGCTGAACGCGAGCGCCGCCCTCGCCACCGCCTATGGATGCTCGTCGCCCGTGCTCTGCGTGGCCGGCCAGATCCCGACTGCGACGATTGACAAGCGGTACGGAATGCTCCACGAGGTCCATCGGCAGCGCGAGTTGATGGCCTCGTTCACCAAGTGGATCGGGCGCGCCGAAACCCCGGCAGCAGTGCCCGGTGTCGTGCGTGAGGCATTCCGGCAGTTGCGCACGGGCCGCCCGCGCCCGGTCGGGATCGAAGTCCCGGCGGACATGCTGCAAATGACCGAGGATGTCATGCTCCTCGATCCGGCCGCGACCGAGCGAAGCGCGGGCGATCCCGATGTGCTGCGGCAGGCCGCCGAATTGTTGCGGGCCGCCGAGCGTCCGCTGATCTACAGCGGCGGTGGCGTACTCAGCGCGGGCGCGTGGGACGAGTTGGGGGCGGTCGCTACACTGCTCGAAGCGCCCGTTGTCATGTCGCTCGATGGGCGTGGTGCGCTTTCCGACCGGCACTACCGCGCGCAGACCGGCCTGTCTGGGATGCGCCTCCTGCCGCATGCCGATGTGGTGCTGGCGGTGGGCACGCGATTCTTCCAGCCCGCTATCGCGTGGGGCTTGCCGCCGGATGCGACAGTGATTCGGATTGACATTGACCCCGACGAAATCACGCGCCACGGGCCGCCGACCGTCGGCATCGTCGGCGATGCGAAGCCGGCACTCGCCGCGCTGCGCGATCTGCTCGATGGCGCCCCCCGCCGCCTATCACGCGAGGTGGAGTTACGCGCGGCGAAGGATGCGGCAACCGCCCAACTCGCAGTCATCCAACCACAGACCGCCTATAGCGCCGCGATCCGCGACGCACTGCCCGACGATGGCATCCTCGTCACCGATCTCACGCAAGTCTCCTTCTACGCGACGCTTGGTTATCCGATCTATGCACCGCGCACCTTTATCGGGCCCGGCTATCAGGGCACGTTAGGCTCCGGCTTCGCGACCGCGCTCGGCGCGCAAATCGGCAATCCAGGCAAGAAAGTTGTCGCGCTGATGGGGGATGGCGGCTTCCTGTACAACGTGCAGGAACTGGCGACGATGCGGCAGCAGCGTCTCAATGTCGTCGCGATCGTTTTCAACGACAATGCGTACGGCAATGTCAAGCGGACGCAGCGCGAGTCCTTCGCGGGGCACGTCATCGCTGCCGACCTCGCCAACCCGGATTTCGTCGCCCTCGCGGAGTCCTTTGGCATTCGCGGCATCCGTGTCAGCGACCCTGACGCATTACGAAGCGTGCTCCGCGATGCCCTCGCCGCCAATCAGCCGGCGCTGATCGAGGTTGCGGTTGGCGAAATGCCGAGCGCCTGGCATCTCGTTGGCCCCGGCGGCGGCGCATACCCCGTCCTCTGGCCCTCCTGAGCAATGATGAAACCGATTGAACCGCAGAGGACGCAGAGAGGGAAGAGGAGAAGAAGAAGGGTTCCGTGATAATCCGCTGTACCCTTCTCCCTTTCTCCCCTCTTTTCATCTCTGTGTTCTCTGCGTTCTCTGCGTCTCTGCGGTTCAATCGGTTTCTTCCCCGGTATTCCTCGCTGCAGATATGCGGATGTGGGGCGGGCCGTAACTAATGCGCGGTTCGCGCGTTATTGAGAGGGGAGGCGGCGTGCGACAGGGCGCCGGTGAGTGCGGCAGACGGTTGCGGTATCGTGCCGGTATGGTAGGATACCGCCCGTGGGGAATTCGGGGAGGGGTATGGAACCAGCAAAGCATCGTGTTCGCCAACCTGCAACGGCATGGTTGCACACGCGTTGGGTGAGCATTGTCCCGGCGCTAATTTTGATTTTCTTCGTCGCGAGCGCGGCGATTTCTCCCCGCACCACCCAGGCGGTGGACGAGCCTGCCGATCCCATCAACGCACCTGCCTTGCCAACGATGTCGGCACTCGATGCGAGCGCGCCGGACGCAGCCGATCCGATCGCGACCGTTCCCGCAACGTTCACCGCCGGTGGTTTGATCAGCGCGAATAACGTTGTGCAGCCGACTGCGACCGCGCTTCCCACGCCGACCGTAACGCCGGTTGCGACGACTGCGGCCGTCATGGCCTCCCCTTCTGCCACGACGGTTCAACCAACCGCGACACCGTCCGGGCCGACACCGACGCCGAATCAGGGCGCGGCGGGCAATGCGCAGCCCGTGGATGGCACGATCCGCGTGCCCGTGCTGATGTACCACTACATCCGCGTCAATCCCGTTGCCAGTGACCGGCTCGGCTATGGCCTGTCGGTGACGCCGGCGGACTTCGCGGCGCAGATGGAGTGGATCGTCAAGAACGGCTATCACGCCGTCTTTCCCTCGGAACTGACTGCCGCGATGACGCAGAGCGCGCCGCTCCCAACGAAGCCGATCGTGCTCACCTTTGATGACGGCTACCGCGATTTCTACGATCAGGCATGGCCGGTGCTCAAGCAGTATGGCCTGAAGTCGTCCAGCGCGGTGATTACGAACTTCGCGGACAAGGGTGATCGGGGCGACCTACAATACATGAACTGGAACATGATCAAGGAATTGGATCACAGCAGCATGGTCGAGATCGCCTCGCACACACAGTCGCACTCCGACCTTACTCGCATGTCCACCGGGCAGCGATGGGCGGAACTCTCGCAAAGCAAAGACGTGATCGAGCGACAACTCGGTCATACGTGTGCAACGTTCATTTACCCCTCTGGGCGGTACGATGGTGCAACCGTGGCGGATGCGAAGCGGGCGGGCTATCAGATCGCCTTCACGACCAACGACGGTAAAATTCGCGCCCCGCAAGATACCGGCGTCATCCTACAATTGCCGCGCGTCCGCGTCGCGGGCGGCACTACCCTCGCGGGCTTCGCCAAGAACCTTGGCTAAGGGGAACCTAACCCCCGGCCTCCTTCCGTTCCTCGGCGTGGGAAGGGGGCCGGGGGGGTAGGTTTTTCCATCCAACCAATCTATCGTCGTCAGGTATTGGCCCTATCTCACGCATGCCGCTTCCATTACACTGCTTTCGGCGATA
>JBBSFO010000167.1:0-9028 GCA_038238655.1 Thermomicrobiales bacterium
CATTGCGATGGAGAGGGGAGTGACCTTCGTGAAAAACGGACGTTCGGGGAATGCTACAGCGTCGCGATGAGTTACCCTTCTCCATTGCGATGGAGAGGAGCCGGGGGTGAGGTTCCCGCTGCGGTATACTGGCGAACCGCGACGAGGGCGGCAGGAAGGATGGGAGCAGTGCGGGCATCACGGATTCGCGTCGGAGTAATCGGTACCGGGTTCGGCGCGCAGGTTCATTTGCCGTCGCTCGCTGCCTTGCCCGATTTCGAGATCGTCGCCGTCTGCGGGCGCAATGGCGCGAAAGTCGAGGCGATCGCCGACGCGTATGACATCCGCAACACCTTCACCGACTATCGTGACCTGATCGCCTGCAACGATGTCGAGGCGGTCACGATAGCGACGCCCCCCGCGCTCCATCATCCGGCGGCGATCGCGGCGATCACCGCCGGGAAGCATGTACTCTGCGAAACCCCGATGGCGCGCAATGCCAACGAGGCACGCGAGATGGTGCGGATGGCCGAAATGCGCGACGTTACGGCGATGCTGTCCCACGCGTTTCGCTTCGTGCCCGCGCGGGCACGGATGAAGGAACTGCTCGACGAAAACTACATCGGTACCGTCTCGCTCGCGCACCTTTCCTTCCTGCGACCGCTCCTCGCCGATGCGCGCGGCAAGGCGTGGCAATGGCTCGTAGACACGGACGCGGGCGGTGGGATGCTCGGCGCGCTCGGCGCGCATTTCGTGGACGCGATGCGTTGGTGGTTTGGGGAACTCAACGAGGTCGCGGGGGCATCATCGGTCAGCGTCCCAACCGTGCACACCGATGGTGACACCGTCCTCCATGCCGATGCGGAGGATACGTTCGCGATGCTCCTGCAATTCGCGTCGGGCGCAATCGTCAACATCGTCTGCTCTGCCGCCGCGTCGCACGGACCGGGCGAGGAGGTTCGCGTGTTTGGCTCTGAGGGGATGTTGACCATCGCGCTCGACGGTACACTCTGGGGAGCGCGGAGCGGCGACCAAACCCCGGAACCAATCGCCATCCCGGTGCGACTGATCGGCAGTGGCATTACCGAAGTGGATGCGACAACCGACGGGCATCCACTCATCCCACCATTCATCCGCCTCGCGCGACTCTGGGCGCACGGCATCGCGACGGGGACCAGCCCGTCGCCCTCGTTCGCGGACGGATTGCGCGTCCAGGAAGCGCTCGATGCCGTGTCGCGCTCGCAGCAGCAGCACAAATGGGTGGACGTGAGCGGTGCGAGGTGGCCGACCGCACCGACCCGGTGACCGTCTGCGTGTATACTGCGTGCGAGGGCCACACGGACGACGCGCGGAAAGCGAGCGAGACGATGCAACCGAACATGAAGATGCTCCAGGAAATGCAGCGCCAGATGCAGAAAATCCAACACGAACTCGGCGAAACGCTCGTCGAAGGGCAGGCAGGCGGTGGCCTCGTCAAGGTTCAGGTCACGGCGCTGAAGCAGATGCGCGCCGTTTCGATCAAGCCGGACGCCATTGACCCGGAAGACCTCGAACTGCTTGAAGACATGATTGTTGCCGCCGTCAATGATGCGATGGGCAAGGCAGACGAAACGGCGCAGGGAAAACTCGGTGGCCTGACCGGTGGCCTCGGCATCCCCGGACTGATGGGGTAATGGGCCGTCCGCGCGCCGTCACGTTTGATTTCCACGACACGATAGCCATTGCACCGGCCTGGTTCGCGCTCGAAGTGCGGCAATTGCCCGGCATGGTTTTGCACACGCTCGCTGCCCAGGGCGTGGTGCCGCACGACGGCGCGCAGATGGCGGCGGCGACCGAGCCGTACCGCGCCTTGCGACGCGCTATCCAGGAACACGGTCAGGAATCGGATGCGCTCGCGGGGGTTCAGCACGCATTTCGTGCGATTGGCGTCGTCATGCCGGATGCGATGGTCGCGACGGCGATTGGCGAATTAATGGCGTCGGTACGCGCGGATGCGTCTCCACGCCCCGGCATCGTCGAAGCGATCGCGGAATTGACGGCGGCGGGGCTTCCTCTCGCGGTGATTTCCAACGCCGTCTATCATCCGTTCCTCGAATGGTGCCTCGAGGATTGGGGCATCCGCGATGCATTCACGGCCGTAATTTCTTCCGCGTCATGCGGCTACTACAAGTCGCACGATGGCATCTATACCTGTGCATTGGAAGCCCTCGGTGTTTCGCCGCAGGAGACTGTTCATATCGGCGATTCGTATCGCTTCGATGTCGAAGCCGCACACCGCCTCGGGTTGCGCACGATCTGGCTTAACCTGAAAGGCGACGAGCGCGCTCATTGCGTCGCCGATCTTGTCGTGAATAACCTCGACGGCCTCGCGCCGCGCATCCTTAATCTGGTGTAAGGAATGCATTTCGCGACGCGCGTGCGACGCACACGCCGAATTGATGCACAGATACCGAACGGATCACTTGACGTAATCAGTGTACGTGCATAGCATAGGGACGGTGTATGCACACGTGGGGCTTTTTGTATTCGGGAAGGGATACGGGGTGACGCATTTTCGCCTGCATGCTCGGCATGTTCGTTTTCGCACGTCGCTCGCCGTGATGGCGCTTGTCGCCGTGTCAATCGTTTTCCCCGGTGGTAGCCCGTTGTTTCGCGCGCCCCAACCCGTCGCGGCGGCGCCGATCATCCGCTGGGCCTACTATGTCACTTATGCCAAGGAATCTTTCACGGCGCTTCAGGCAAATGCGGGCGCACTTTCAATGGTTTCTCCGTATTACTTCGCCCTCCAGGCCGATGGGACAGTCAAGAACTTCGAGGAACCGGATACGAATACATTCCTTCGCGCAGCCCGCGTTAAGATCATCCCAATGGTCAAGAATGATGCGCACAACGCCGATTTCGCCGCCCAGATGGCGACCCCGGAGTTGCGCGACAAACTCGCCGCCACCATTGCCGACCTCGTCGTGCCGCGCAACTACGACGGGATCAATGTGGACTTCGAGGATATTCGCCCCGAAGACCGCCCGCTCCTTACGGATACGATGTCTCGGATCGCGGCGAAAATCCGTCCGTCCGGTAAACTGGTCACGCAGGCGATTGTCGGCAAAGCGAAGGACTCAACGGGCGGGTACGGGGGCGCGTTCGATTATGCCGCGCTCGCGCCGTCGGTGGACCTCGCGATGATTATGGCCTACGACTACCACTACGCGGGCGGCGATCCCGGCCCGGTTGCGCCTATCGGTTGGGTGCGTGACACCGCCGCGTTTGCCGCGCAAACCTTTGGCGCGGGCAAGGTGCTGCTCGGCATGCCACTCTATGGCTACGACTGGGACGTAACAAGCGGCGGCACCGCGAAGGCGGTTACGTATGGTCAGGCGCTCGAACGCTCGAAGCGGCCCGGCGCGACGCGTTCAATTGACTTGCCCTCGCAAAGCGAGGTTGTTCGGTACACTGACACCGGTGGCGATCAGCATGAAGTCTGGTTCGAAAGTTCGGCGACCTTCGACGCGAAGTTCGCCCTCGTCCGGCAGGCGGGCATCGCGGGCTTCGGCCTGTGGCGCATCGGACAAGAAGATGCAGGCATCTGGGACGTCATGAAGCGGAGCGATCAACCCGCCGCTCGCGCTCCGCAGATCGGCGATAACAACGCGAACCGGCGCTATTTCGCCGAGACAGGTCATAATCTCCTCAACGGTTTCAAGCAGTTCTGGGATACGAACGGTGGCGTCGCGCAGTTCGGCTACCCACTGACCGAGGAATTCACCGAACGCAACCCCGCCGATGACCGGACCTACACCGTGCAATATTTCGAGCGGGCGCGGTTTGCCTGGTACCCAGATACGTCGTCCGTCGCGCTCGGCAAGATCGGGCAGGAAGTGTTCACCGCGAATAACAAGCCGGGCGGTGTCGGTATTGATCCGCCACCGAATCTACCGCCGGACAAACGCTATGTTCCCGAAACGCGCCATGTGATCGCCGGCAGTTTCAAGCAGTATTGGGACGCGTATAACGGCAAGGTGACGCTCGGACTACCGCTCGGTGAAGAAGCAGCCGAGAATGGCAAGACGGTTCAGTATTTTGAGTATGGTCGCCTGGAATTCAATCCAGCCGGCATCACTCTGCAAGAGCGCGTCTCGGTCGGCATTCTCGGCACCGAACTGTTGCGAACGCGTGGTTGGGTGCGCTAACTCGTCGCGTGACGGCGGCAATGAAAATGAGAATGGAGCGTGGCGTGGCGCGGACGATCCTCGTGGTAAACGGGCCGAACATCAACATGCTCGGCACCCGGCAGCCGGAAATCTACGGCAGCACGACTCTCGCCGACATCGAGGCGCGCGTCCGCGCCCACGCCGAACCACACGATCTCGTTTGCACCTTCATGCAATCGAATCACGAGGGCGCGATCATTGACACGCTCCAGGATGCGGGGCGGCACGCGGATGGCGTTATCATCAATCCGGGCGCGTTCACACACTACAGCTATGCGATCCGTGATGCGCTCGCCATGCTTGGCTGCCCGATCATCGAGGTTCATCTGTCGAATATCCACACGCGCGAGGAGTTCCGGCACCGTTCCGTAACCGCCCCGGTAGCGCGCGGCCAGATCGTCGGCCTCGGCTGGCGCGGCTACCTGCTGGCGGTAGACTATCTCGTTGCAGTATTGCAGGAGGGCGCGTCTGCATGAATGCTGGCAAAACGGTCATTTACGGGGAGCGGCTGGCGCGGCTGCGCGCGGCAATGGCCGCCGCCGGTTGGGAGGCGGTCTACACCACCCATCCAGCAAACCGTCGCTACCTGACAGGCTACACCGGCGAGGATCATCCGCCCAATGAATCGGCTGGCACGCTCCTTATCACTGATGATGCGGCGTATCTGCGGACGAGCGTCGTGAACGCGGCGCAGGCCCGCGCCGAAGCGCCCGACTGGACGGTCATCGCCTACGCCCGGCAGGACGAGGCGGTGCAGCAACTTCAAGAGACCGCCGCGCGACATCGCATCCGCCGCATCGGTTTCGATGAAACGGCGATGCTCTACACCACGTACAACTGGCTGCGCGCCACCCTCCCCGAGGTTGAATTTGCGGAAATCGGCTCGCTGATCGGCGATCTACGGGTGATCAAGGACGACGCGGAGATCGCGCTCCTCCGACGCGCGCAGGCGATCACCGTCGCCGCATTTGTCGAGGTATCGGCGCGCATCGTCGCCGGGATGACCGAAAAAGACGTGGCGTGGGAACTGGAAAAAGCCGTTCGCGCGCACGGTGGTGAGGGATTGGGCTTTCCGACAATTGTTGGCGCGGGCGAGAACGGCGCGCGCCCGCACCACACCGTCACCGACCGACCAATCCGCGCGGGAGAACCCATCGTCATAGACATGGGCGCGCGGTATGAAGGCTACGGTGGCGACCTGACCCGCACGATCGTCGTCGGCGAACCGGACGAGCAGTTCCGCTGCATCTACGACATCGTGCTTCGCGCGATGCGCCACGCGGAGGAAGTCGCCCGGCCTGGGATGACGAGTGGTGAACTGGACGCCGCTGCACGCGGTGTCATCGCCGAGGCGGGATACGGCGAGGCATTCCTACACGGTCTCGGGCACGGTATCGGCCTGCAAGTACACGAAGCGCCAAGCGCACGCAAGAAGGGCGACGATGTGTTCGCGGCGGGAATGTCCCTAACCATCGAGCCGGGTATTTACCTGCCGGACTGGGGCGGCGTGCGCATCGAAGACCTCGTCGTGTTCACGCCAACCGGCATCATCAATCTCACCGATGCCCCGGTGCTCGACGTTTGATGTAGGGCTCCGAACGACCTCACCCCCGATGTACAAAAGCGAACGCGCCGTGTACAGTGCTTCGAACGAAAGGGCGCCGCATTCGCGCGTTCGGAGCATAACAACGCGTCGCGTGGGGGATGCATGGTCATTGACACGGGTGGGCTGAAAAAGGGAATCGTCATCGAGTTCGAGGGCGCACTGCTCCGCGTAATGGACTACCAGCACATCAAGACGGCGCGCGGCAGCGCGACGATCAAGATCACCGTGCGCAATCTCCGCTCGGGCGCGACCACGGAGAAAAGTTTCCAGAATGGCACGCGCTTCACGGTGGCGGAACTCGAACGACGCACCGTACAGTTTCTCTATCGCGATGAGGACGGCAACTACGTCTTCATGGATACCGATTCGTATGAACAGCCCGTTCTCGCCCCGGCGACGCTCGGCAACGCCGTCCATTACATCCGCGAGAACGATACTGTGGACATGCAGACCTTCGCGGGCGAGCCGATTGACGTCATCATCCCGACGACTGTTGTGCTACGCGTTGTCGAGACAGAGCCGGGCATCAAGGGCGATACGGCAACCGGCGCGGTTAAGTCCGCCAAATTGGAGACCGGGCTGGCAATCAACGTCCCGCTGTTTGTCAACGAAGGCGACAATCTGAAGGTTGATACGCGGTCGAATACCTATATCGAGCGAGCGAACGGATGAACGACGAGCGCGCCGCCGAACGCGGCCTCCCTACCGGTCTGACGGACGACATCGCGGCGATCGCAGCGGTCATGGCGGAACATGGCCTCGGCAAGATTGAGATCGAGGCGAACGGCGTCCATGTCGTTCTTTCCGCACCACGCACATTGAAAAACGGCCCGGCGGCAAACGGCATGATCGCCAACATCGAAGGCGCCGAAGAGCGCGATGAATCGCCCGCCGCGTCAAATGGCTACATCGTCCCCTCACCCATGATTGGCACGTACTACGCGGCGCCCGGCCCCGGCGAAGAACCGTTCGTCCGCGTCGGCGACATGATCGCAGCGGGCCAGACAGTCGCAACGATCGAGGCAATGAAAATCTTCAACGAGATCGAAGCGGAGCGCGGCGGCATCGTCGAGGAATTGCTCGTCTCCAACGGTCAGCCCGTCGAGTATGGGCAGCCGTTGATGCGGCTGACGCAGTAGATAGTAGGCAGTAGGCAGAATGGATCCGGATTCTCTGCCTACCACCTACTCAGGAGTTACGTGTGCCACTCGTCACCGTCTCCGAAATCACGGCATACCTCAAAGAACTGTTTCAGATTGATCCCGTTCTGGCCGATATCTGGATACGGGGCGAAGCGTCCAACCTCTCGCGACCGGCGTCCGGGCATCTGTATTTCTCCCTGAAAGACCGCGATGCGTCCCTGCGCGCGGTTTGCTTCAAGCAGCAGGCGCGCTACCTCTCGTATCTCCCCGACGATGGCGACGCCGTGCTCGCGCATGGCCGCATCGGCATCTATGAAGCGACGGGCCAGTATCAACTCTATATTGACCTCATCCAACCGGACGGCGTCGGCTTCCTCGCCGCGCAATTCGAGCGACTGCGACTGCAATTAGAACAGGAAGGACTGTTTGACGAGACGCGGAAACGCCCCCTGCCGGTCGCGCCGCGCTGCATCGGTGTCGTCACCAGCGCATCCGGCGCAGTCTGGCACGACATCCAAACGATCGTCGCCCGCCGCTATCCGCTGACGAGTCTGCTCCTCGCACCGGCGGCGGTGCAAGGGAGCGCCGCCCCCGCCGAAATCGTCCGCGCCATCGCCGACCTGCAGGCGGACGGGCGGGCAGAGGTCGTCATCGTCGGGCGGGGCGGCGGCGCGGCGGAAGACCTCGCGCCATTCAACGACGAGGCGGTCGTGCGCGCGCTGTTCGCGTGCCGGATTCCAGTCGTCAGCGCCGTCGGGCATGAAACGGACATCACGCTCGCCGACCTTGTCGCCGATGTGCGTGCGCCGACGCCCTCCGCCGCTGCCGAACTCTGCACGCCCGACATCGAGGCGATTGCCGATGACCTCGCGACGGCTGCACGGGCGATGAGCGCGCTGATGCACGACGAATTCGACCAACGGACGAGTGATCTCGAGTCATTGCGTCGCAATCTGCAACGGCTCTCGCCGACGCTCCGCGTCGAGCAGTTCCGGCAGCGCATTGATGAGCGGTCACGGACACTGGCGACACTGATCGCGCAATCACTGGTTGTCGAGCGCGAGCGACTCGGCGCGCGTCGTGCTGCGCTCGCGGCCCTGAATCCCTCGGCGGTGCTGGATCGCGGATACGCACTCGTTTACGATGCGCAGACGGGCGCGGTTGTCCGGCGTGCCGACGATGGCTATCGCGGCCGCACGTTACACATCCAGGTCGTGGACGGCACATTCGGGGCGACCGCTGCCGGAATCGTGGAGGGCCAATGAACAATGAGCGCGACTGAACCGCACGGCGCAATCGCCGATCTTGCCTTCGAGAAGGCGTACGCGCAGTTGGAGGAAGTCCTATCGCGGCTGCAAATGGGCAACATGTCACTGGACGACTCGCTCGCGGCGTTTGAGGAAGGGATGGCGCTCGCGGCGCACTGTCAATCGCTCCTCGATTCGGCAGAACTGCGCGTCGAGATGCTGGAACGCGCCGAACCGGCAGACGAGGCCGACGATGAGCCGCCATTCTAAATTACAAAGGTTTTCGTGGTGGTGGCGGGCTTTGGCCTGCAACAGAGGGGCAGGCTAAAGCCCGCCACCACCGATACGGTCTCGGAGGACATCATGGCGAATCTACCCATCGCACTGCAACTCTACACCGTCCGCGAAGAGGCGGCGCGCGACTTTGTCGGCACGCTGGATCAGGTCGCAGCAATTGGCTATACCGCTGTCGAATTGGCGGGGTACGGCCCACTCAGCCCACCGGAGTTTCGTGCGAAGCTCGATGCCCTCGGCATGACTGTCGCGGGGAGCCATATCGCCCTGACGCGGTTGGAAACTGAACTCGCGACGGTCATCCGCGAGTGCCAAATTCTTGGCTGTCCGATGCTCGTTTGTCCGGTGCTGCCGCAAGAGCGGCGCACCGAAGCGGGCTTTCGCGCACTTGCTGCTGCATTGAATCAGATTGGCGCAACGGCGCACGCCGAAGGATTCGGCCTCTGCTACCACAACCATGCCTTCGAGTTCGAGACGACGATTGATGGTGTCACCGCTTTTGCGTGGCTCGTGGCCAACACCGATCCGGCGCTCGTCCGACTCGAACTCGAC
>JBBSFO010000168.1:0-9022 GCA_038238655.1 Thermomicrobiales bacterium
CGCCTCTGGGGTCGAAGCCGAGGGCGAGATGGTCGATTCCATTGCCGCCGGACAAACGCATTAGCCTGATTATCCCCGTCGATATTAGCGATATTGCTCGGGAGAAGATGGACAATCCCCGATGGTCGGCCGAAGGGCAAATTCGCGTGCGCAGCGGGAACAACGACGGGACAGTAGACTGTCACGACCCTCTTGGCCGCTACCAACTATCGTCTGACGATTGGGAGAAGGCCCGCAAAGCCTTTGCAGCCCGCTAGATTCGTGCATTTCAGTCGAACTTTAGGTAATTACCGTATCGATCTCTTTGAGCCAAGCGACAGTACTTTGCATCACGTAGTGCCGATCATAGTCAGACTGCTCCGGTCACAGTTGGCGCAGCAGTCTGACTATGTGGCGCTAGGTGCGTGTCGAATGTCTTTTGCACGATTGAGTAATTTGTCCCTTCCCACCCTCCTGACACGTCCTGGATAGTGAGAGTAATGCCTGACAATCGCCTCTACTATGGCGACAATCTCGACGTACTACGGAAGAAAATCGCCGACGCCTCCGTCGATCTCTGCTATATTGATCCGCCGTTCAATTCAAAACGCAACTACAACCAGATTTACAACAATGTCGGGAGTGAAGACCGCGCCCAGGCGCAAGCGTTCATTGATATGTGGACGTGGGACGATCTCGCAGCGACGGGCTATGACGAGATTATTGGGAACGCACAAGGGCGGTTTCCGGCCCAGTTAGTCGAGCTTATCAAGGGATTAACGGGCGTACTCCACCGTGGTAGCCTGCTCGCGTATCTCGTTAGCATGTCACTCCGAATAACTGAGATTCACCGCGTTTTGAAGGCGAGGGGTAGTTTCTATCTGCATTGCGATCCCACGGCAAGCCACTATCTCAAGCTCGTGTCAGATGCTATCGTGGTGTCAACCGGGGGTGATTTTCAAAACGAGATCATCTGGAACTATCAGACCGGCGGCGCTTCCAAGCAACATTACGCCCGAAAACATGATGTGATTTTGTTCTACACAAAGTCTCCCAAGTACACATTCAATCCCCAAGAAATCAGGGAGCCGAGAACAGAAAAAGCGATCAAGCGTGCCCAAAACCCCGTTGGTGCAAGGATAGCTGCTGACGACGTGGACAAACTGCCAACAGACGTATTTCAGATTCCTGCTCTTAACCCGATGGCTATCGAGCGACTAGGATACCCAACGCAGAAGCCGGAAGCTCTCTTGGAACGCATCATCAAAGGGTCGAGCGACGAGGGAGACCTTATTCTCGATGCCTACTGCGGATGTGGCACAACGATTGCCGTCGCTCAACGGCTGAATCGCCGGTGGATCGGGATTGACATTACCTACCAATCGATCTCTCTCATACAACGTCGTCTCGAAGCCCAATTCGGAGACTCGATACGCAACGACATTACACTCGACGGTGTTCCCCGAGACTTTCAGTCTGCTACGGCCCTTGCCCACAAGAAGGATGATCGGCTACGCAAGGAGTTTGAAAAGTGGGCGGTACTCACCTACACAAACAATCGAGCAATCATCAACGAGAAGAAAGGCGCGGACGCCGGGATAGACGCGCGAGCCTACTTTATGGCCGATGCCAGCAATAACGCGAAGATCATTTTTCAGGTGAAATCAGGATCTGTGAAACGGGGAGATATCGCCGCGCTTCACGGCGATATGGAGCGCGAGACGGCAGCACTGGCCGTTCTCATAACCCTCGAAGATCCTTCGTATCCGATGATCCACGAAGCAAAGAGCGTCGGGCAGTACACGCATCAGAATATGGGGCGCACCTACGACCGCATCAGCATCGTGACCATCAAGGAGATTGTCGAGAGTGGGAAGCGCCTCGACATTCCGATGAGTCTCGAAGTCCTGAAGGCTGCGCAACGTGAGGCAACGGGCGGTCAACTGGCGCTGATCTAGCACTCGACTTTATAGGCAAATCGCCCCAACCCGCCGACTTTATGGGCAAACGGTACTTTATGGGCAAAGCCGGTTCGGGGGGCTTTTCTGTGTCGGCGTACTTTCTTAGTGGTAGCCGTTCTCCGCGATCGGGGTCAAGCGGTCCTCGACGATCAGGTCGCAGCTTGCCACGATCTCGATTTGCTGTGGGTCACGATCATCGCCACTCCAGTAGCGGCGGACGCAGCGATCGACTGCTTCAAACGACCGAAACTGCGGTAACATATCGACCCAACTCATATCACCGCGGTGCTGCGGACCGTCTGGCTCTGTCAAACGAACGGCGTAGACGTATTCAGGGACCGCTTGAGGGCGTGTCCAATCTCTCGCGAAGCCAAAAGTAGCGAACGCAAAAACCGCCTGCATCCGTGAGGGTTTGTCGGGGAACCCTGCCTGACGGATGCGCTCGAGCAGGTACTCCCGATAAAACGCGGGGTGTGACGGACCGACGCCGAGAATGATCCGTCCCCAGTTGCCGCCGTGGATACGGTCCCCACGACCGTAGAGACCCGCCGTCCGATGGTAGAGCAGCCCCGTCTCTCTCACGTGGCGCTACTCCGTGGGCGGCGCGGGAAACTCGATCTCCTCCACGGGTACGTCGAGCGCCCGTGCTAAAAGACGGAGTGTTGCGTACCCCGTCCTTCGACCTCGCCCGGTCTCTAGCTTGTGGATAGTCGACGCCGACAGCCCTGCGCGAACAGCAAGTTCGACCTGCGTCAAACCAACCCGCTCGCGTAACTCCCGTACGAGCATTACTCCCCCCTTGCTGTCTCATCATACGACTGCATTCGCGCTAGTTGCATAGTACTAAAGTACTATTGTAATCACGCTAGCAGTATCGTATGATCTAACCATCAAGCAAGTAGGAGCCACCCGATGACAGTACAAGAGATCGCCGCCAACCCCGCCGATGCCCTCGCCGCCCGCCTGGACCGCGCACGCGCTGCCCTCGCCAACCTGGATGAGAACGGCGAGAAGTGGGCGATGCTCGACGGCAAGCTGTACGTCGAGGCGTCGAATGGCGTCGACTGCTGGACGACGGACGGCGTGTCCTGCGACTGCCCCGACGCCACGATCGGCACGGGCGCGCAGTATCTCAAGGGTATGTGCACGCACGCAGCTTTGAAGTGGTTGATCGATCACCAGCACACGGTCCGACGCGCCGACGAACTGACGGACCGCGACACGGCGCTGCTGGCGAAGCCCGTGAGCATCGATCCGCTGTTCAAGATGGAGGCGCCCCGCAAGGCGCGCAAGCCGTTCGATTTCGACCTCGCATTTCCCGTCTGATTTGGCACGGAGGTCCTCCAGATGGCAGTCACAGTCAAGGCTCTCAACGGGTCCAGCGCGAAGTCCGAGGAAATCTCTGTCCTCAACGAGTGGGTCAAGCAGGCGGGCACACAGTCGTATCTGGCGAGCTTCCTGAATACCGCGACGGTCGAATGGCTCGACCGTCAGATTTGGGGCGATGTCTCCTGCGATCTGATGGCGCGGCTCACGAACCAGCGCGAAGCGACCGCGACGGTCGAGGCGCTCCTAACGACGGCGAAGACGCAACTGCGGGATCACGAGATCAAGCTGACGACGGCTCAAATGACGGCCGAGCGGATGCACATCGAAGCCGAGCGGGCCGCTGACGCCATCAATCACGAGCTACAGGCCGCGAAGAATGCAGCGGCGCTCCTGGAGGCCGAGCGCGACGCTGCCCAGGCCGAGCTTGAGGCGATGCGCCGCGCGATGATGAAGCTGGCCTGCGAGGGCTGGATGCGCGGCACGGTGATCACCCCCGAAGCGCTCCGCGACCTGGCAAAGTAGGACGAATGCGGCGGGCCGGTGAACCGGCCCGCAAGCACAAGGAGTATCACGATGACAACGCAGACACTCAGCGAGCAATTCAGTTATCGCGCGCACATCATCCGTCGCGCCGCGCCACTTGCCTCGCACGATGCGCCTCCGCCCGCCACACGGCCCTCCCTCGTCGACACGATCACGCACGATCCGCTGCTCGGCGACCACGACAAGATCGCGCTGCTGACGGTCGTTGCCGACGACGACCTGGCGCGCTTGCAGATCATCGCGAACCTGGTCCGCGCGGCATCGGACGACACGATCCACCCCCAGGATGCGCTGGAGGAAATCCTCAAGGTTGCGACGAGCGAGCGCGATTGATCCGCGCGTGCCCCAGAACGCAAAAGAAGCCCCCGCTTGATCTCAGTGGATCAGGCGGGGGCTTTGTCGTGGAGAATGACTAGCGCGCGACGACAGGTTCGCGGATCAGAAACTCCAACGGGTGCGCATCCGCCGACTGACCGACGATGCCGTAGTAGAGACAGGATCGGCCGCAGAAGTAGTAGGTCTGGGCGGGGCGATCGCTGTTCTTCGGGTACTCGTCGGTCGGGGGATCGCGGGCTTCGAGGACATACCATCCTGCCAAGTCGGGATAGGAGTTGTCAGGTTGCGATGCTCCTGTACCGCACCAGTCGCACGTCACGGTATCAATCAATGTTCGCGGCATTCCTTCTCCCCCTTGTGCTCCTTTAGCCGTCGCGTGTGGCGCGCCAGTACAGCAGGCCCAGCACGACGAAGCACAGCAGCACGATGACGAAGGCGAGCCAATCGGACACGGTTCATTCCATCCTTTTGGTCTGTGTGCGTCGTCGCGTAGAATGGCGGCGAGGTGGCGAGTGATGCGGATACGCTTTCGCGTGTGGGACGCAGAGAATCGGACAATGACCTATCCGAATGATAAACCCGACCCAGGCAGCGACGTCGCGGGCGGTCGCTATGCCCTCGATCTCCAAGGGTGGGTCCGCGTCGGTGTCTGGTTTTGGAGCGCTTTCGAGGTTGATACACACAATGCGAATGGCAACGCAGTGACACTTCTCTCAACGGGTCAGCACGACAAGAACGGCCGCGAGATTTATGAGGGCGATATCGTCGAGGGGGTGTTTATCGGTGAGCCATTCCGATTGACGGTCGAATGGAATGCGACCGAGACGGGATTCGACCCGTTCCGCACGGCTCACGAGAGTTTGATGTGCGACGAATCAGCGGAGAATGTCGTCGTTGTCGGCAACATCTACGAGTACCCTGAACGGGTCAACGTCCCTACCACAGCAACTGTGCCCTAGTCCTTCGGCGCCCTCTTCGCCCTCTTCGATTGAGGTCTGCCTCTGCGGCTTGGCGGTATGGGCACATCCGCCTGAGGCGGATAGACCCGCGCCCCACAGTTAAAACACGCGAGTGTGCGTTCGTCGTCCTGTTCGTCAATCAAGATGCCACCACACCGTGGACAGCGGGTCGGTGCATCAGGGCAGGGTGGTTTCATTGTGACCTGCGATCATCTCCCGCCGCCTGCGATCTGCAAGGCACTCTTCGGCCCATAACGGCACAGGCAACGTCGACTCGTCCCATTCCGACGGACCTGTCGGCGTTTCCAGAGCGGGCGCGCCTGATCCGTCCACGGGTGCGGGACGCGGAGTCGGACTCGGCCCTGCGCCATTCGGCAGTACCGCCCAGATCAGGAGATCGTTGCACCAGGGGCAGTGTGTCTCACCGAACGGCGCGAACAGCGTGCCCTGGAAGTCGAGATGACAACGTGCGCAGCGTGGCATCGTAGCCTCACACGACAGGCGGCGGGATCGGCCAGCCGTAGCGGCCAGGCGTCGCGCTATCGGCTCCGATCGCCTTCAGTTGTGCCGTGAAACGGGCCAGGCCAACGGTTCCCCGCACTTCCTCGGGACCGTTCGCGAGACTGGCGAGCACCCACGTCGCATATGTTCCGACCTCGGATCGATTGAGCGGCGGTGTGGTAAACCGCAGAACGCGCGCCAGGAAGTCCGCCTCGTCGAACGGCGCATCCACATCGGTCTTCCCGTCGCCGATACCCTCGGGGCGAGATCGGTGCTGCACGAGTCCCGTACTTGTATCCCAGTGTAAGGGGAACTGAAACTGCCTATGCCACGCCGCGACAACACGCGCTGCCGAGTCGAGCACGTCGGCGGGAATCGGGTCGCCGTGATGGGGTTGGACCATCTCTAGGCCAAGATGTGTTTCATTGGCCGCCCTGCAATGCCAGGCGATCAACTCGGGCTTGACCGAGCGATGCACCTGACCATTCGGCCCGATCGTCGCGTGGGCTGAGACAGCGGAGGCGGGATTCTCGAACCATGCCACGGTTGCGTCGTATTCCGCCTGCAAGCTCGCCGCGCCGCCCCGCGTTGAATGAATGACACAACCGAGCGTCACGATTCGCGGGCCGTCGTGATTCGGTGAGGTGAAATCTGCCATCGGTTTTATTCCTGGTGGTGCCGTGTCAATCCGTTTGTCGTCGGCCGTTGCGTTGAACACGCGCAGAGCGTCTAACCCCGCGCTATCAATGTTCCACTGCGTTCCCATCGTTCCCTCGGCGCCGTAGGCGAACAGGCAATGCCCAATGATCGGCATCCCCAACACGCGCCACGAGGCGAGCAGGCCGCTGATCTGGCCGGCCAGCGTGACGTAGGCGTCTTCTCCGAGGTGCAGGTCCGTCCACGGTTGGTATGTGCCACTCTCGCCGCCGAACAGCGCGGGGAACGGCACGCCGCGTTTGCGACATTCCTGCATCCAGGTGAGAGGACGCCGCGCCCAGTACGGCTGGTCGAGACCTTCCAGGGTTATGTTTCCTGGCTTGGCGTACAGGTGGTAGCAGACGGCATCGGCAATCCTGTTGATCGGTGCGAACGTTGTCGCGAACGGGATCGGGTCAATGTTGCCCACGGCGACGCTGAGCGCGGCATAGGCGATGCCCGCCGCGTGGAGCAGCTTGCAGAGCGCGACCTCGAAGGCACACGCCCAGTCGAACCGCGCGGGATCACCGCCGACGTACTCGTTCGGGCCGAGTGTCCGCTTGTAGATGTGCCGAAAAGCGGCGGGGTTCAGTCCGCCGAGGATCAGGCCGTACCAGCGCAAAGACTCTGATTCGGGCGTCGCGTTCCACTGGATCTGGGCGTTATCAGGTTCCCACCTGCGCCGCGTCACGTCGTAACCGAGGCCCGCGAGGACCGCCGCCGCATCGTGGCGTTCCGCGCTGTCGGTCCCCATAACGAGCATCACGGGAGTGCCGTTCACGGGCGGGCCGAGACGCGCGACGAGCTGGTGCACGGAAGCAGACGGATACAGTCCGAGGCCGATCGGGAGCGTGTTCATCGGTCAAACAATCCTTGTATGCGTATCAATAAACTCGGCGGCTTGCCCGTGATCTGTTGCTGGTTGACGTGCTTCACGAGCGTGCTCCCAGGAAGCCCCGTCTCTTCAGAGCGGGGAGGAATGGAAGCCTGCGCCCACGCGGCGCAGAACTATGCGCCCCAGTATTGACAAAACTGTCGATAACTGGTACAATATCAACGTGGCCAGGAAGTATCAGCGTGATTCCCACCGAGTCCACCTCGTTTTGTACCATTTCGTCTGGTGCCCCAAGAGACGCCGGCCGGTGCTAACGGGCGACATTGCCACGCGAACGGCAGATATTCTGCGGGTTGTCGCTGCTGAAAACGATTGGACGATTGAGCATCTGGCGATCCTTCCGGACCACGTCCACGTATTTGTGCAGGGTGATCCGACGACTCCCGCCCACGACATAGCGCGTCGATTCAAAGGGCGCACCTCCCACGATCTCCGGGAGGAGTTTCCATCGCTCCGACGTTTGCCGAGTCTGTGGACTCGCTCGTACTTCTGCGCCACGGCCGGCAATGTCTCAGCCGAATCCATCCAGCGATACATCGACGCCCAGGCCGGCCAATGAACCTGACTCGCTTCGTCAAGCTCCAACCCGATAATCGACAGGCCGCGCTGATGATCTGCACGATGGAGCGCTTCAACACGGCGTGTGACTTCATCGCACGGGTGGCCTTTGACGAGCAATCCGCCAACAAGTTCCGGTTGCAGAAGATCGTCTATTTCGACGTTCGGGAGCGGTTCGGCTTGTCGGCTCAGTTGACCGTGCGTGCCATTGCGAAGGTGGCAGAGGCGTATAAGCGGGACAAGACGATTCGCCCGCGCTTTCGACCCGATGGAGCCGTGCCCTACGATCAGCGCATTCTGTCGTGGAAAACTCCGGATCTCGTGTCGCTCTTGACGCTCGCCGGTCGAGAAACGATTCCGGTTGTGCTTGATGCCTACCACGCGGAACGACTGGCCAACCGGCGCGGTCAAGCCGATCTGGTCGTGCGGGACGGCGTTTTCTTCCTGGCGGTCGTGGTGGATGTGCCTGAGCCGCCCGTGTCGAACCCGACCGACTTTCTCGGCGTAGACCTCGGAATCGTCGCACTGGCCACGGACTCGGACGGTACGACGTACAGCGGCGCGACGGTTGAAACCAATCGACGCATCTTCAGCCACCGACGCCGGAACCTTCAGCGGAAGGGCACCCATAGCGCGCATCGGAAGCTCCAAATGATCAAGCGGACCCAAGCGCGCTATCAGCGGGACGCCAACCACGTTATCTCCAAGACACTCGTGCAAACGGCGAAAGACACCGGACGGGGACTCGCTCTCGAACAATTGGGCGGAATCCGCGACCGTGTAACGGTTCGTCGCCGGCAGCGTGCGCGATTGACGAACTGGTCCTTCGGGCAACTCCAAACCTTCGTGACCTACAAAGCGCAGCTGGCCGGTGTGCCGTTGGTCCTCGTGGATCCGCGCTACACCAGTCAGACGTGCGCTGAATGCGGCCACGTCGCGAAGGCGAATCGTCGGAGTCAATCGTCGTTCCTCTGCGTTCAGTGTGGACACGCTGCTCTTGCTGACGCTAACGCGGCGCGGGTGATTCGCACTCGTGCCAGGGCATCTGTCATGATGCCGATGGTCCCGGTTGGGGAACCCGCCCCAGTGCAGGGGCAAGCTCCCAGTCTTTAGACGGGAGTTCATGACCGCCCAGTCTCGGGTCGTCGTGAAGAACGCGCGGAACACGTCGCCGTAGGCCGTCGAGCGGCAGCGCGTGCGAAGCAGACCCGCAGCGCCTACCTCGACGAGTTGATCCGCCGTTGCGCGACAGCCGACTAGCTCCC
>JBBSFO010000169.1:0-9017 GCA_038238655.1 Thermomicrobiales bacterium
CGGCGACACGGCTCTTTCGAGCCTCGTGAGTGCCGGGACGCAGTGGCCCCGGCGTGGAGAGATATGGTGGGCGTTCACGCCCGGCCAGCCGGACGACCCGCACCAACCCCGCCCGGTGCTGGTGCTCTCGGTCGATGCACGTAATCGCGCCACCGACGATCTGATCGTCATCCCGATCTTTTCCAACGGTCGTCTAGGGCCAACCCGCGTGCCGATCGCGGCAGGGATCGGGGGGGTGGCGCATGACAGCGTGCTCTTCTGCGAGGAAATCACGACGATCAATCGCGACTATCTCGACATGGGGCCGCTCGGGTCGCGTGTGCCGGAGAACCTGCTGGCACAGGTCCTCCTCGCCGTCCATCATGCCCTCGTGCCGTGATCGCGCGGAGGCCAAGCCAGCATGTACGGCATCTTGTTCTTGCCCTGTTCGTCGCGTTTCTCATCTGAGCGCGATCATGAGCGGCGACCGGTGCCTCACCCAGTGCATGGCGCACTGCGCCCACGAGCGGACGGCGGATACCGGTAGGCCCGCCTTCGCGGGGCGGCGCAATGTATCGCGGCATGGGGCGGCATGGGAATGTTGGGTGCTCTTCGCAGATCGGCTGGTCGGCGCGCGTCTGACGGTGCGGCCCGTGCGGGCGGATGATCCGGGATTAATCACTTCGGTATTCATAGACTATCTCGCGGGATATGTGCTCTGCATGTGACTTTCGCGCGAAGCTCGTAACAACGGAGTGATAGCGATTCCTGAATGGGGCGACGCCGAGCCGCTGGCTTCGTGCGCTCGCTCGTATTCGGTCACAGGGCACCTCGCTGCATCTCCTCGTCCATCGCCTCGCGCAATGTCCAGATGAACCTCCATCGTCTCTGCGGATTCGTGCCCGAGCGCCTTGCCGACCATCGCTTGGGTCGCGCCGCGCCTGAGCATCTGCACCACCATCGTGTGCCGCAATTAGTGGACCGACGCGCCGATAATGCCCGCTTCTTTGCAGTACTTGGTCACGTTATTCTCGATGCCGCGCGGCCCGATGCCCGCGCCGAACTTGGTGAGGAAAAGGGAAGGGGAGCCTGTGTCTTCCCGATCTGTGACGTAGTCGGTCAGCGCCTCGCAGGCCCTTGCATTGAGGCCCAGTGTTACGCAAGCTATCATGAGATACAAACTAGCCTGCGGAATTGCAGTCAATCTAGTGCTGATTTGTGTTTCGGAAACGGTACTTTGCCCGATTGAGCCCCGAACGTGACCGTATTTCGCCGTCCGTTCATGCGTTTGCCGCGCAGAAAGTGCCGACTTCAGTCATTCTCGGCACTTCAGTGTTCCCAAGGAACCGTCGGCCCGTCCAATGATGGGCGCTGTGCCGCAAATGAGCCCCGTAGTTTGCACTTGAGCGAGGCGATTTGCATCGGCTCCCCACATTCCGGGCAGGCTCCCACGCTTGCCGTCACGGCATCACCTTTCGCTCTCATTGCGATCTGCGCCCGCACTATCTTCACGGAAACGTCGCTCGCATTCCTGATCGGGCGCTAATCAGGACTGATCCTAGTCACCGGATCGGTCTACTGCCAAGCGAGGCCTCGCTTCACTGTCGCTGTCATGTCCGTAACACCGCTTTAACCGCCGCCCCAATGGGCGATAGGGTCTGTGGCTGCCCAGGCATAAGCAGATACTTATACATGCCCATGTGATTAAAGGCGTCGTCCAGTCCTACCGTCGGTTTGGTCAGGTCATTCAGTTGATAGAAGTGGATCTCTACCACTCCGAGCTGCTTCGCGAGGGAAATTTGCCCTGTCGCCGTGCCCGCCGCGCGGCGCGCCTCCGACGCCGGGTCCACCTTCTGCCCGGTGCTCGGATCATTGGCGACTTCCCATGGGACGCCGGTCTCAGTATTGATGAAGATCTTCGCCGGATGCCTCGAACCGTCGTAGCCGCGCTGCGCGAGGATATAGGTGAGATTCCTGACTTTTTGCGACCAATTGGCGAGGTCGCCCTGCGTGGTACCGGTCGGTAGGAACACATCCTTTTGCTGTGCGGCCCAGTCCTGCTCGGCATAGATCGGATATTGATGAAAGGAAAGCACATCAAAATATGCCCCCCCCGTTAGCGGGTAAGTCATACTCACCTTGCCACCATCCGGGTTGTCGGTAAGTTTCAGTATCCAGTCGAGGTAGGCCTCATAGGTAATGCCGCCCGTAGCCACATATGCTTCCGGCTGCAGCGCATGGACGACCTCATAAGTGATACGCAGCATGCGAACGTACTGCGGTATCCCACCTTTCCAATTCGGGGTTTCGCCCGCCTTCGGCTGACGGGTCTGCCACGCCCCACCCACCACGCCGAGCGTGTTATCGGCGGTGAAGTCGGGCTCGTTCCAGACCTCCCAGACCTTGATGATATCCCCGTATTCGCGCACCACGCTCGCGACGTACGTCGCCCACGAATTTGCGGCATTCACTTGCCCGTTCGCGAAGATCGGCTGATACAGATCGGCGGGCGGTGTCACTTTGGTTTCGTCGCCGTCCGCAGGTATTGAAAGGAAGCAGACGAGGTCATGCATGCCGATCGCTTTCATGTGATCGAGGTATGCGCGCTCGGCGGCGATCCCCTTCTGCTGAAGATACTGCTGGGGCAGGGAGTAGCGGGTAGTCATTTGCCCGATCGCGACGGAGAGATCGCCGAATTGCCCGTTGTCCCAACCATCTTGATAGCCGTAATTGTTGCCGACGAGGTAGCCCGCCGTCCACGGCCGGATCGCGTCGTCCGCCGTCGCGTCGGCATAGCGCCAAGCATAGTAATGCTGGCCGATATTGCCCATCTCCACCTTGAATGCGTCTGGATTGTCGGCAGTATATGTCAACACGCGCCGCTCGAACACCTGTACCATGACCCCACGCGACTGTCCGGCCACTTTTACCGTCGTGAGGAACGGCTCCGTGATCGCCAGTCCGATCGTCGACAATCCCGCCTTTTCGCGATACTCGGCAAACGCCATCGGCACATTGTGCTTCGTCTGGCTATCGAACACCACCGTCGCCGTCGCCCCGGTACCGGAAACGGGATTCGCGGTCATCACACTGCCGTCGGCGGCGACTCTCGCTGCCACAAGATTGCCGTGCGTCTTGTCGGCGGCAGAGTTCGTCGCGGCCGTGAAAAGTATCCCCCCTTTATCGGCCAACCCCGCGTACGTTGGTCCGGAATTGTCGGGATCGCCCGCGACGGGAATCGCGGGTGGGGCCTTTACGCGGAATGTGGCGTCGCCCGTTTGGATTTTCCCCGCAGTGATCTCAGTGGCTAGGAGGCCGTTCGTCACCGCGCCGTTGGTGAGTTCCATCCGTCCCTTGTCGAAGTACTGGACGAGACGCTTGCCGCCCGGCGACTCTTTGTACTCCTCTTGCTTGCTATCTTTCGCGTTCGCGAGGGGCCCCCAGAAGTTCATCGCGATCGCTTCGCCCTGTCTCCACTGTTTATCAAATGCTTGATCGGCGAACGTTGATGCGGCGTCGCGGGACGGCGACACCTGCAGTGTCGCGAATAAGAAGCAGATACCGATGAAGCAGCGTCGTATCCTTGTGCCGGCCACGCGATCCGTCCCATCATTCAGCAGAATACACGGAGCAGAAAGGCGTCTCCGATAATCTTGCGCCTTCGCCAGGTGTATCGCGCGCCGCTGGCACGGTTACTTCACGCGCTCGAACCATTGTTCCCGACATCCACTATAGCGCATCACACCTTGCAGCGTCCGCCCGCCTGCGCCGCATCAGGTGCCGATCATCGCTCTGCGCACGAGGGTTGCGGCGGACGCCCCGGAAACCCCTGATGGAACCGGCATGGACGCATGCGAACGGATAAGGACTTGGGATACCGAGAGAATCTTGCGTCGGCATTCGTGCAAACCAACTCCAAGCGGACAGGGCGCGGAATACACAACAGGATCTAACTGATACCCGTCACGGCGTCTCACCGATGGATCGAATACGGACAGGATCGTCTTGGTAAGGGAGGCGTTCGACACCTGGGTGTCCGAATCTACCGTTAGACGCGTCTACAACTTGAGGAAACTGGCGGGAGCCGTCGCCTCGTGATACATGTCTGGATCATAAGGCACGGCAACCGCTGGCACTCCGATCCCACGATACACGAAGCCGAGCGCGGCCATTACCTCCGGATCGTAGAGGTTGCGTCCGTCGATCAGGATTGGTCGGCGCATTCGCGTGCGAACACGCTCAAAGTCAATCCCTTTGAACTCGTTCCATTCGGTGATCAATGCGGCAGCATCAGCCTGCCACACTGCCTCATATACATCTTCGCAAAAGATTACCGTCGGCAAGAGTTCCCGGGCATAGTCCATCGCAACGGGGTCGTACGCGCGAACAGTCGCGCCGCGCGCGAGCAAGTCCCGCACAATATCCAATGCAGGTGCTTCGCGCAGGTCGTCGGTGTCCGGCTTGAACGTGAGTCCCAAGATGGCGATCGTGCTGCCGCGGAGCGATCCGACGAGGTTATTCAGCTTCCGCACGAACCGACGGCGCCCGTCCCGATTGATTTCAAGGACGGCACGTAAGAGTTGCGGATGGCATCCCGCATCCTCGGCCATATATTCGAGGGCGCGCACGTCCTTCGGGAAGCACGAACCGCCGAAGCCGATCCCCGCGTTTAAGAATTGCGGCCCGATGCGCCGGTCCAGCCCCATCCCAAGCGAGACCTGGCGGATATCGGCGCCGAGATTCTCACAAATCTGGGCTACCTCGTTGATGAAGGAGATGCGAGTCGCGAGGAAAGCGTTTGATGCATACTTGATCATTTCTGCCGTGCGCAAGTCGGTGACGATGATCGGTGCGGCAAACGACCGATACAGCTCCGCCACTCGTTCGGCGGCGAGCCGGTCAGACGAACCAAGGACGATCCGATCGGGGTGGAGCATGTCCTGGACCGCAGACCCCTCGCGCAGGAATTCTGGGTTCGAGACGACGGCAAACGCCCCCCCGCTCCTCGCCGTCTCAGTCAGCAACGACGCAATGAAGTCGCCGCTCCCGATCGGCATCGTGCTCTTATTGATCACGATTGTCCGAGACGAAGACGGTACTAGGGATCCCCCGACACTGCGCGCTGCGCTCCAAACTGCGCTCATGTCCGCACCGCCATGGGCACCACTCGGTGTATTGACGCATATGAACACGAATTCCGCCTGTGGAATCGCGTCAGAATAATCGGTCGTGAATGACAATCGGCCCGCGTTGACGTTTCTTTCCAATATTTCCTCAAGCCCGGGCTCGAAGATGGGACATTTGCCCGCCTGCAGTCCGGCAACCTTCGCGCTATCGATGTCGATTCCAACGACTTCGTTCCCTAAATCGGCAAGAATTGTCCCGGTACATAGCCCGACATAACCGCTCCCGACGACCGCGATTCTCGCCATCTCATCCATCCTCCGCTATGATCGCGACTAGCAAAGCGCCTCTTCTCCCGTCGGCGTAAAATAAAATGAACCATCGGAGCGTTCGCCCGGCCCGCGCTCGCATGCGACCGTGCACGAAGATCCCGGGGAAGGCATACCCATTAGCGCCGAACCCGGCTCCACTAGATTCTCACGGAACGATGCATCGTAAGTGTCCGTGCGCGACGCGAATTCTGACACTTTGTGCAGAAAGCCTACGGTAGGTTCCCCAACTGCTACAATCCGAGGAAGTGCTCGTCGCGGTCACGGCATATTGTGTTCCATGCGGGTTCCGACTATAGTGAGAATCTGTTTCCGCTCGTTGTTTCGGCGTCATGTCGGGGTGGATAGGGGATTCGCGACGACCTCCGTCATCGCCCGCCTCGGCCGATGGACCGTCGGTACACATCACGAAGCGCACACCATGATCTTCTCGAGTTACATCGGGGACGCATTGGGGCCGATGCGTCGGGGCAGTAAGATACCGGCATGTTGTGTTCATGAGGAGATGGGGATGAGAGGGCGCACGATCTGTCTTTCGCTCCTGATTTTGTTCCTTTCCAGTCTGTGCGGTGTCCGCCCAGTATCTGCGGAGACGACATATACGGATCCCGAACTCCATTTCTCCTTTATCGTCCCGAGCGGATATTCGCCGCTACCCCCTTCTTTTTTCGATTCAGCAGCCAGCGCCTTTCCCGATGTGCGCCAACTTGGGTACGCATCTTCACGGTTCAAAGACGCCACCGTCGTGGTGTCATTATCGTCCGATATACCGGACACTGTATCGCTCGATGAGTTAGCCGCCCGAAACAGGTTGCTGCCGGGGTTCGTCGTCGGTGGGCAAGGGAATCAGAAGACGAGCCTGGGAAATCTACCAGCACTCCGCCAAGAGAGCGTCGGCCCGCCGTTCGGTGGCCGCGTTCATCTTTTAGAAATCACCGCACTCGATGGCGGGACGGCCTATACCTTCACATTCAGCGCGAAGGAAAGCGACTTTTCCGCGTTCATCAAGGAGGCAATGACAGTCGCCGATTCGTTCACCCTTGCACCGCGTCAAGGTCCCTCAGCGATCGGCAAGGATGGCCAGTTCATGGACATGGACGGTCGCTTCGGATTCGCGATTCCCGCCGGGTGGAAGGTCAACACCGCGACTGACGATCCTATCGTCGTGAGTTTGTATGCCGACAACCCGCTCGTCGACGCGAGTGTCGCGGTGCAAGCATTCTCCGAGGGAGATACTGTGACGCTCGACGACTACGTGGCGGCCCAGGGCGATGCGGTCGATGAACAATATCCAGGCAACCGCGTGACCAGTCGATCTAAAGTTCTGCTCGGCGGTGAATCGGCGATACGTGTCGCATATCAGGTAACTCGCAACGGTACGCCTACCTGCCTCACGCATGTTATCGCCATACATAACAGCATGGGATATGTCTTTGAAACTGTCACATCTCTCCAAAGCGCAGATGCCATTGAGCAGCCGGTCTCGCAGATACTTCACTCATGGCATTTCATCTAGCCTATGGACAGTGACGCGCTCATGAGGATCAAGGACATGAATCGCCTCCATCTTTTGGTGAGCATGACGTGTGAGTGTGTGCGACACTGCGGAATCGCTGAGTCGAGATGCGAACAGAACGAGAGGAAGCGAATGGGACGTGGCACAAGACGATGGTGTAGGCGGCATGCACTAGCGCTTCTCACAGTAATCATCGGCATGAGCATCGGGACCGGTGTCGCAGCCGATACCACAACGTATGTCGATCCGCTCGGCCGCTTTTCATTTACCCCTCCAGATGGCTACGATCTGCGAACCCCCGGCGCACTCGGACTCGGGTTGCTCACCGGGTCGGCACTGTCGGCATTTTTCTCGCCGACATTCGCCGATGCAGCAATCGGCGTTCGTGTGGTAACGAATGATCCGCAGCGGCATCCTCCGGTTCAGGTCGCGACAGACGCCCTCAATGATGCTGCGGGTCAGCCAGGGACGAGCGCCATAAGCCCGTATGTGCAGGGGACGGTTCTCGGCGACCGCCCGGCGGTCCTCATCGGTTATGCGTACCTAGCAGACGGGATGCAAATGCACCTGCAGCAGGTCGCGGTGCAGAATGGCAGTAACCTCTACATCATTACCTTCGCGGCGCGCGAGCACGATTTCGATCCGTTCCTTGAAGAGACGAAGGTGGTCCTGAACTCATTCTCATTCGGCAGCGTAAATTGAGGGTGTTATGTCCCCGCTCGGTGACAATCCATCGAGCGGGATGGGCGTCGTTACAGCGGCGGACGGCAGTTCGCCCTTCGTTTCACGCGCAACCATTCCTCACCTGTTCCGTTCTATCCTGTGTGCGCACTTGATGCGGGCGCTCCTGTTGCCTGCGACCGCCAGTCGCGATCGCCCGTTGCTGAGAAGTAAGTGACCTCCAATTTAGAGGTGATCATGTCTAGGGAATGGAAACAAATGGGCAGAACCGTTGTTGTGGCAATGGTGGTCGCTGGTTTGGTGATCGCAGCACCAAGCACGGCGCGCGCGGATACAGGCGGGGCTCGGCTTAAGATCGACAATGCGACCGTCGAGGGATCCAGCGCGATTGTTGGCGTCGGTGTTGGTTTCGGCCCGAGTGAACTCGTAACTCTTTATATCACATTTCCCGATGGGAGGGTGTTCCCCGCATTCAACTCGCATGGATCGGCGACTCCGCCGGGATGTTGCGAGCAAGCGGACGAGGTGCTCGCCAATGGGACAGGAGGGTTCGCGGTCGAGTTGATTTTTGGCGATCTGAGCGGCGACGTGAGATCCCCCTTGCGAATCCAAGTCGGGAATTCCGAGGATTCCGGGGACGCCAACCAATCCTACCCGTCTACCACGGGTAGTGCGCCGAGCAACGCACAATTCACAAGTTCGGTGTTCAGCCTACCCCCGGAATTTGCGAATTCCATCCCTCCGTATGGCAAATACAGCCTCACGGCGGTCGGCCGCGTCAGCCTGGTCAGCGCCACTGCGACCTTCCGAGTCGTGCCGCCCGGCCCGCCGGGCAGGCTCGACGGCGATGTCACCACCACCGGCACGCTGGTGGTCTTCACGACCATCGGTCACAAGGTCAGCGCGCGCCAGGTTGATCCCCAACTCGCTCCCAGCGGCGTCTCGGACAACCCCAACGTGGACATCGCCTGCAACGGCCTCATCCCCGGTGAGTACGTCGCCTTCTGGGACACCTACCCCGACGGCACCGTGGTTTCCCTCAGCACCCTCGTTGCGGATGACGGCGGCAGCGCGGTCCTCCAACTCGACCTCCTCACCGGTAAGTTCCCCACCGGCCTGCACACGTTCTCGTGCCGCGGCCAGCAGTCCAACTACGTGATGACAGGCTCCTTCCTGCTCCTGCCCGGTGGCATCAGCAGCCAGAGCAGCATCGGCACGCTGACGGTTTCGTATGTCGGTGCCTCCCAGGCCGTCGCCAATGCGACGTTCCCGCAGCTGCCCTCGTTCTTCGCCAGTGACTACCTCCTCCTGACGGCGCGCAACTTCCGCCCGAACGAGACGGTCACCTTCTGGCAGACCTTCCCGGACCAGACGGCCCACTTCCTCGC
>JBBSFO010000170.1:0-8972 GCA_038238655.1 Thermomicrobiales bacterium
GCATCGTTGAAGAAGATGGAGAGCAACACGAGCCGCACATCATCTGCTCATTGGGCCTCTTTCCGGGCTAGGCATGGCGAACGGGGGCAGCGAGGATAATTTCGGCGGCGGGGCGGGCGGTTAACAGGGCAGGGAGGGCGATTCAAGCATCGCCCGTACGCATCGCATTGCGCCCTGCCGCCGCTTCCCGTAGGGGCGATGATTGAATCGCCCTCCCTGCCCTGTTAACCGCCCGCCCCGCCGCCGAAATTATCCTCGCCGCCCCCGTTCGCCATGCCTAGCCCGGAAAGAGGCCCAATGAGCAGATGATGTGCGGCTCGTGTTGCTCTCCATCTTCTTCAACGATGCAGAGCCGCCCGTCGTTACGCAATGCCACGGCGCAGGTCGCCAACTCCTCATCGGTGGCGTGGGTCTTGAGCAGGCGGTTGAGCGTGTCCGTCGCGGATTGGTACAAGGGAAAGCGGTAGATGTCATCAATCACGCGGCGCAGGTCGGGCGCGTCGAAGAGCGTGCCGCGCGCCGAATGGGCGTGCCACTTCAGGCGTTCGTAGACACGGAAGCGCGCGCCGGAGGGGCGACCCAACTGGCCCCCGACTGCCTGCTCCTCCGCGACCATGTGCGCGACACCGCGCTGCACCAATTCGTGATGCTGCGGATGGCGCGGGATCGCCGGCGTGTCGGCGCGGCACGCCGCCGCGCGCAGGATCGTCAGTTGCGACTCGGTGATGCTCTGCCCGTGCTCGTTAACGTAGGCGAGCGCGTCGTTGCCCGCCGCCGTCCGCGTGTAGACGAGGACGCCCTGCGGCCGCTCCCACGTCGGCGCGTGTACGCGGGTCGAGTAGACGACATCGGGCAGCGCGGTGATCGTCTTCGTCAGCGACGGGTCGGCGTCCGTCGCGTTCTTCCAGATCTGATAGGCATAGGAGGTCAGGTCCACCTCGCCCTCGTCATCGGCATCGTAGATATTCGATTTCTCGGTGAACAGGTCGCGCAGCGCGCCGTCGTTCCGGTCGTCGTCGAAGAACGACTCGTCCGTGCCGACGACTTCCGCGTTTTCCCGCAGTCGCTGGCGCACCCGACCACGCAACGTGATGATCCGCTCCACGCCGTCGGCGGGCAAAAAGGAGTAGCACAGGATGCGCTCGGCCTGCTGCCCGATCCGGTCCACGCGCCCCGCCCGCTGGATCAGCCGGATGATCGCCCACGGCAGGTCGTAGTTGACGACGATCGCGCAGTCCTGCAGGTTCTGCCCCTCGCTCAACACGTCCGTCGCGATCAGCACGCGCAGCTCGTCGCCGGGCGCGACCGATTTGGCATTGCTGACCGGGCTGAAGCGCCAAGCGAGCGCGGTCGGGTTCGCCGTGTCGCCCGTCGCCCCATCGAGCGCCGTGATGCCCCGTGCCTTCAGGTGCGCCGTCAGATAGCGCACGGTGTCCGCGAACTGCGTGAAGACGAGCACTTTTTCGTTCGGGTGATGGATGGTGAGCAGTTCCACGAGCCGCGCCAGTTTCCGGTCTCTGGCGGCATCCCAATCGCCGCATGCGTCGCGCACGGCGAGCAGGGCGCGCGCATCGGCGCGGAGGTCGGTTGTCAGTGCATCAACGAAGAGATCGGGGCGCAGCCATTTGAACTTCCGTTGGTAGCGCCGCGCGTAGTCCGCGTAAATCTCTGCCGCGCGCACGCGGTACGTTTCTTCTGATTGCCCTAACCCCCCTGCCCCCTTCCCCACCGGGGAAGGGGGAGTCTGGCTCCCCTCCCCGGAGCGGGGAGGGGCTGGGAGAGGGGTCCGGAGGTCGGTTGTCTCCTCCTCGTCATCGAAAAGGCTCGGCGTTTTCGCGTCGGCATCCTCGTCCGAGACGCGGGTGTCGAGCGATTCCGCGTCCTGCGTGCCGATAGGGAGGGGCACGCCGTGTTCAAGTGCGTGGAGATAGACGTAGTTGCGCAAAATGTGCCGCTCGATGGACTGGACGAAGGCCGCGCCGCCGCTCTCCAATCGCTTAAACAGGTTGGTGCGGCAGAACCCCATCAGCCGCTTCCCGGCGAACGAGAGGTTTTTCAGCGTCTCCGCCTCTTTTGGCGTCGGCGGTTGCGCGGGCCGGGAAGCAATGTAATTGCCCAAGCCGTAGCGCGGCAGCGAGAGCGCGTTGATCGTCTCCTCGACCGGCGCGGAGAAGAGGCGCGCGTACTGGTCGTCCGGGTCTGCCTCCTCGATCGGGTAGGCGATCGTCCGCGCGACGCGCTCCGGGAAGTAGGAGCGTGTACCGTCCGCGAGCAGCAGGTACTTGCGGCCTGTAATCGGGTCGGCGTTGGCGTAGTTGTCCCGGATGAAGCCGCGCGTGCGGCGGACGAGATAGAGGCGCATCAAATCACGCCAGTCGTCCGGGTACTCGCTCTTCTCGAAGGCGGCGAGCGAGCGCACGGGGCATTGGTGCCGCCGGATGAACTCCGTCTCGCCCAGTGCGCCGAGGACGCGCTCCGGGCGGATGCCGAGGTCCGTGTTCTCCGGTACGAAGAGGCGCAACTGCGCGGAGAGATCGAGATAGGTCTTGTTGTACGGCGTCGCGGAGAGCAGGATGCACTTGCTCTCGTTGGTCGCGATGTATTCTTGGATCGCCTTGTAGCGTTTCCCCTCGCGGTTGCGCAGGTTCTGGCTCTCGTCAATCAGGACGATCGGGAACCGCCGCAACTCGGGTAGTTCGGTGGCGACGGTGGTGAGCGATTTGACGCGCGCCGAGGGCACGTACCGATCCACGTAGTCCTGCCACATCGGCACGAGATTCTTCGGGCAGATGATCAGCGTGCGCAGGTCGTCACGCTCCTCGAACATCCGCGCGAGCGTCGTCGCCATCAGCGTCTTGCCGAGGCCGACGACATCGCCGATCAGGACGCCGTCGCGCTTCTTGACGTGGTGCGCCGCGATCTTCACGGCCGCTTTCTGGTAGTCGAAGAGCAGCCGGTCGAGTTCCGGCGGGATGCCGAACTCCGCGAGGCCCGCCCGCGCCTCCTGCGAGAGGTGATAGGCCATCTTCAGATAGATGTGGTAGGGGGGCGGGTCGTCGGGCCGCGCCCAACTCTCGTCAATGATCGCCGCCAGCTCATCGGAGATGTCGAGGCAGAGGCGGTCGGTCCAGCGGTCCTCGAACCAGCGCTGCAATTTCTGGCAGGCGTCGTGGTCCAGCACATCCACATTCAACTCGCCCTGCTTCGCCAGCCCCGCGAAGGTGAGGTTGCTACTGCCGAGGAAGCCGGTGATCGGGTTGTTCGGGTCCGCACGGTAGGCGAGGTAGAGTTTGGCGTGCAGCGGGAAGCGGAGGAAGAGCCGGACGACGACCTTCTTCGCCCGCAGTTGCGCGCTCAGGCGACGCAGCCCCGCTTCATCTCCGTTCGTTGGCGCACCGAGCGTCAATTGCTCGCGGAACTCGCTCGCGATGCGGGACTTGAGGCGGCTGGCAGTCTGATTGTCCATCTCGCCCTGATCGGGCAAAAGGCTGAGCGCCCGCTGCAACTCATCCTGCGGGACGCGCTGCATACCAACGAGGAGGCGGCAGCACGCGCCGTCGCCGCCCGCCCACGCATCAATCAGTCCATCAATGCGCTGCCAACCGCGAAGGTTGAAATAGCCCACGCAGAAGTCGGCCCGCTGCGAAACCTTGAGCGTGCTCCGCAACGCGGGCAGGAGGCCGTCGTCAATATTGTCGAAGATTCTCGGCACTCGCCCGCACTCCAACCGTCGCCTGTCGCAAAATTTGCGCAATGTGCGCTATCCTATCATGCGCCTGCATGGTGTGCCGTTGACACGAAGGCTGGATCTCCGTACGGGCGATGCTTGAATCGCCCTCCCGCGATGGCTGGGTGCGTGGGGAAAGGTGCGGACAGATCCGGGGAGGGCGATTCAAGCATCGCCCGTACGGAATTGCCACCGATTGCCGCCGCGTTTCTCAGCGAATCTTTAGGGCGGACTCAGGTGGCATTCAGGGAAACGGGCGATACTGCTGACAGACGAGATCGGGAATGGTTGGTGGTGACGGTCGAACGGATAACAGGAAGCCGCACCCACCTGCCACACACCCGGAGCCAATGGCCGCTCCCGATCCGTCTTTTTTCATGCCTATGCCCATGCCCGCTGCTGGCGGCTCGACCGTGAGAAAGGGTGATCGTTCAATGACTGCTCCGGTGCATGCGCGCGCGCGAATCGCGCTCATCCTCGTTTTTACCTGCTCGCTCTTCCTCGCACTCCCGGCCGCGCCGCGCAGCGGCGCTGCGACGCCCGATGCTGAGGCGGAACTGAAGGTCGTCAAGGCCGCGTACGACAATCTCCGTAAGAACCTTTACACCGAACCGGACACCATCGCTCTCCTTGTCAACGCACAGCGAGAGGCGCAGAAGACGCTCGATCAGACATTATCGCTCGACGCGCTCGACGGCAAGAACACGAGCGATCAATGGGAAATCTTCGCGCAAAACATTCGCACGATGATCGGGCAATCCAGCGTTTCCAGCCTCGCACCGGGCGATCTCGCGCACCGGCTCGTCGTCACTATGGCGAGAACGATCAATGACCGACACACCTATTTCATCCCGGCGGCGCAGGCGGACGCCGAGCGGCGCGCGTTGCGGGGCGATTCCAGCATCGTCAACTTCGGTTTTGTCTCGATTACCGTCAACCGCGACATCTATGTCCGGCAGGTGATTCCGAACAGTTCGGTGGACGAGGCGGGCCTACGCTACGGCGACCATGTCCTCGCGCTCGACGGGCAGGCGGTTAACAGCGATACCCGCGCGGCGCTTTTCGCGAACCCGCAGGATGGCCGGACGTATGCGTTCACCATCCTGCACGTCGGCGACGCGGCCCCGACCGATCTGAGCGTCCATGTTCACCGCTACACCCGCCCTTCGCTCGTTTCGCGCGTGCTGGACGGGCATATCGGTTATATCCAGACCTTCGAATTCTATGACACGATCCCGCAGGACCTCGACAAAGCGCTGGCAGATTTGCACAAGCAGAATGTGGATAGCCTGATCGTTGATTTCCGTGGCAACCGGGGCGGCGTGTATAGCGACCATGTCCTGGGCCGCTTCCTGAAATCGGGTACCGAACTCGGCACGTCCAAGGGGCGGCGAGTGGATGCGCGCAAGACCGCACAATCCGACGGCAAGCCGCGCGAGACGCTGCCCGTCACCGTCCTCGTAGACGACGCCAGCGGCTCCGCGAGCGAGATTGTCGCGCTCGCCTTTGAGGAGAACGGGGCGGGCACGGTGATCGGGACGAAAACCGCCGGCGCGGTCGGCAGCACGCAGCGCTTCGAACTCGGCGACGGCAGCCTGATCTCGGTCACCGTCGCGGTCTACATCTCGGCGAAAGGCGCGACGCTCAATGGCATCGGCATCTCACCGGACATCACTGTCGAGCGCACGAACGATGACATCATCGCCGGTCGCGATCCGCAACTGGACGCCGCCATCGCGAATACCCCCGCGAAAATTACTTCGTTTCCCGACAGGCCGCTCCTGGCTGCCTGAACCGCTCGTGCCCCCGCCCTCGTATCCCCACCCCGATTGCGCGATACTATCCGTAATCGGGGCACGATGCGGAAGGAGCAGGACGCGATGGGTATCGAAGAACTCCTGCGCGAGAAGCGCGAAGAAATCCTCCAGATCGCCGCGCGGCACGGGGCGCGGAATGTCCGCGTCTTTGGCTCGGTCGCGCGCGGCGAGGCGGACGAGCGGAGCGACATTGATTTCCTCGTGGAGATGGAACGTGGGCGGAGTCTCTTCGATCTTGGCGGCCTCCTCGTAGATTTGCAGGACCTGCTCGGGCAAGAGGTTGATGTCATTACGGTTGGCGGTCTCCGCGAGCGGATGCGCGATCGCGTGTTGCGCGAGGCAGTCTCGCTGTGAGAGACGACCGTGAACGCTTGCGTGATATTCTGGAGGCAATCGCACGTATCGAGAAATACACAGCGGATGGTCGTGCCGTCTTCGACCACGAAGAACTTGTCCAAACGTGGGTGCTCCGTCATGTACAAATCATTGGAGAAGCTGCACGCACACTCTCACCAGAATTTCGGGCACAACACGCGGAGATTCAATGGTCGGAGATGATTGGGACGCGACATATCCTCGTTCATCGCTACTTCGGTATTGACGATGATTTGGTTTGGGAAATCGTCGAGCGTAACCTGCCTGAACTGAAACGCGCAGTTATCGAGATTCTTGAGGAGCGAGACAATGGTCGTTCGTAAGTCGTGCCGCTTCGGGGCAGAATGTTGAGGTATCGCGCGATGGGTATCGAAGAATTGCTGCGCAAGAAGCGCGAAGGAATCCTCCAGATCGCCGCGCGGCACGGGGCCCGGGAATGTCCGTGTCTTTGGCTCGGTCGCGCGCGGCGAGGCGGACAAGCGGAGCGACGTCGACCTTCTTATTGATCTCGCACCAAAGCGTATTCCCTGGTTTCCCGGCGGGTTGATCGTGAATCTCGAAATCTTGCTCAGCCAGGATGTGGATTTGGTATTGATGAGGGTATCATCTGGAAAATCGTCACGGACGATATTCCTGCACTGAAGCGGGTCGTCGCAACAATTCTTACCACAATGGGCGATCCTTCTTACCCTGCTTTCCGCTCAATATCCGCATGGAGGTGACGAATGGTTGATTCATCTACCCTCTTGCCGAATCGGGACAGATGGCCGAAGCAAGAAGCCCTCGTTCCCTCCCCCCCTCCCGTGTCGGGAGGGGGCCGGGGGGTGGGCATCTCCCCGAGCATCCTCGATGCCATCGGGTGGACGCCGCTCGTTGCGCTGGATCGGCTGGGCGCGGGCTTGCCGGGGCGGGTGGTGCTGAAGATCGAGGCGGCGAATCCTGGCGCTTCGATCAAGGATCGTGCTGCCTTGCAGTGCATCACCGAAGCGGAGCAGGACGGGCGATTAGCGCCCGGCGGCGTGGTCGTCGAACTGACCAGCGGCAACATGGGCACGGGCCTGGCGATCGTCTGCGCGATCAAGGGCTATCGCTTCATCGGCGTGATGAGCATCGGCAACAGCCGGGAGCGGGTGCAGATGCTTCGCGCGCTCGGTGCGGAGGTGGAATTGGTGCCGCAGATGCCGGGCGGCGTGCCGGGGCAAGTCTCCGGCGATGACCTCGCCCGCGTCGAAGAGCGGACGCAGGAACTCGTGCGCACGCTCGGTGCGTTCCGGCCCGATCAGTTCAGGAACCCGGCGAACCTCCGCGCGCACGAATATACGACCGGGCCGGAAATCTGGGCGCAGACCGACGGTGCAGTAACGCACTTCTGCGCGATTGTCGGTACGGGCGGCACCTTCCTCGGCACGGCCCGCGCGCTCAAAGCACGGAACGCTGCCGTACGCTGCTACGCGGTTGAACCGGAAGGGTCGCAGGTGATCGCGGGTTGCTCGATTACCGAGCCGCGACACACTTTGCAGGGCGCGGGCTATGCCGCCGTGCCGCCGCAATGGGATGCCGCCCTTTGCGATGGCACGTTTCCTATCGGCGATGACGAAGCGCTCGCCACGGCCCGCGCACTCGCCATACACGAGGGGATTTTCGCCGGGTTTAGCACGGGCGCGAACGTCGCCGCCGCGCTCCGCCTCGCGCGTGATGCCCCGGCAGGCAGTATCATCGCCACCGTCGCCTGCGACAGCGGCTTGAAATACCTCTCCACCAACCTCGTCCCCGACTGATCCGCGCCTGCACGGCAATGGATAGGGAAATGGGCTACAGAGGCACAGAGGACACAGAGAGAAATGAGAAGAAGAGAAGTATCACTTTGCCCCATCTTCTTTGTTCTCCTCTGCGTCTCTGTGGCTAATCCCGGTGCCCATCTTGGCGGTTCGCGCATCTGCCGTGCTACCATGCATATGAAAATGGATGATGCGATTCGCGCGAAGGAGGCGAGCACAATGCTGCGCATAGTGACCGATTTGACCGACGCGACGCGACTCAAGGAATTGATCGCGCCGAGCGTCTTTAACCCGAGTGTTGTGCGGCTCGATTATTTGCTGACGACCGTCTACGCTATTCCTCAGCGCAGGCTCTATGTCTGGGAAGAAGACGGCCAACCAGCCGGTATTCTCGGCGTCGAACGCGTCGGGCGGGACGCCGCGCTGCTTCTCCATATCGCAGTGGACGAACGGTATCGCCACCGAGGTATTGCTTCGCAGATGGTCAAGGGTGTGATCGAGCAGGAAGGATTGAAGGCGCTGTACTCGGAGACCGATCAGGAATCGGTGGGTTTCTATCGCGCCTTCGGCTTTCAGGTCACGTCGCTCGGGGAGAAGCACCCAGGCATCGAGCGTTTTTCATGCCGTTGGGAAATTGCTGCATAGGAATGCCACCCTCACCTGTGTCGGGAAGGGCAGGAGGGATGGACTCACCGCGCGCGTAGCGTCACCTGTATATCCAGGTACGCGAGCAACGTCTTCGTATGGCGCGTCAGGCTTTTGTACGCCAGCATGGCGGGCGGCATGGTGCGCAGCAGGGTGGCGAGGCGAGCGGCATCGTCGGGGCCGGTGAGGGCATCGGCGAGCGGTGTGACGCGGGTGCGGATCGTGAAGAGGACGGCATTCGTGCGCGGGTAGCGGACGAGTGTCTGCCACTCGGAGCGGAGATAGTACCGCTCGCCCGCAGTTTCCGGTGTGATGCCGTCGTGTTCGAACGCATATTGCTGCTTCATCACCGGCGGACAGTTAAGGCGGTCCGAGGGATGGATCGTCCAGTTGACGCGGGCGGTCGGGCGACCGACTTTGACGCGCTGCATCATCAAATCGGCCGGGCGGCCAATCTTCTCCGCGAACAGCGGTACCGGGCCGTGGATGGCGAGGAATGACTGGCCCATCTTGTCGTTAAGGCACCAGCCGGAAGCGAAACAGAGATGCCCCGCGATGAGTGGGCTACCCGGATCATTGCCGTCCATGACACAAAGGTCTTCCTGCACCTGCCGCCCCATCCAGTCGAGC
>JBBSFO010000171.1:0-8889 GCA_038238655.1 Thermomicrobiales bacterium
CGCGCACGACGCGCGGAACTCGTCCGCCGAACGCGCGCGCATCATCGTGAGCAGGCCGGTTATCTCGTCCGCGCCCTCCTGCCCGACCCACTTCAAGGCGAGCGCTCGCGTCTCGTCCTTCGCCTCACCGAGACTCGTGACGATTGGGCCGTGGCGCGTAATGCGCGTCTCGTGCGCGTCGGCATCCTTCCACCCTTTGACCGGGATGACGTCCACGACACGATCCATCATCGCCCAGCCGTCTTCGGTGCGGTAACGCAGACGGTTCTCAGGATCAACTTCCTCGACGTAAAGATCGGTCTGCACCATCATCGTCGCGGTGATCCCCCAGGCAACCCGGTCGTTGTGGCCGATGGCGACTCCAGGAACGCCGGGGATCGTCGCACCCGCCGCATTGAGGCCGGGCGCGGTCAGATGACACTCGTACCAGATCGAGGGAATTGAGTATCCGAGATGCGGATCGTTGGCGAGTAGCGGCTTGCCCGTCGCGGTGTGCGCGCCGGCAACGACCCAATTGTTGCTCCCCGGAATCGTGGAGGTAACGCCCGCTATCTGACCGAGCGTTTCGTTCACTTTGCCCATTTGGTCCCGGAACGCCGTGTACGCCGCAGACGAGACGACGGGATCACCGGCGGTGAGTGAGCGGTCTTCATTGAAAAGCAGGGCGGCCCATTGCTCCCCAATCGCGTCGCTGATCCGGTCACGGAGCAGCAATTTCTCGATAAAGCTATCCAGCGTCCAACCCATGATTTTCAGGATACCGATTGATGCAGCCGGAGTCCACGCGAGCGGCGGATAACGACCAACGAGAAACTCCGCGCCGATCAGCGGCTTTTTCTGTTCGACAAAGGCATTGATGCCTGCGGCATAGTGATCGAGCGCCGTTCTGGTTTCGCCGGGAAGGCGCGCCGCCTCCGCCTCTGAGGCCCGCCGAATGCCGAGCGTGAGCATGAAGCGATCGAGATCGAGCGCGGGTTCACCGACGATTTCGGCGAGCCGCCCGAATGCCGCCCGATGCAGGATATCGAGGTGCCAGAGCCGGTCTTCAGCGGTCGCGTACCCCAACCCAAACATCAGATCGGTTTGACTGTTCGCGCGGATGTGTGGGATGCCCTGCTGGTCACGCGCGATCTCAATCGGTTCGGTGGGGCCGGGCAAGGCGATGATGCGCTCGAAATCGCCGCGCTGACGTTGTAATCGCACATACGCCGCACTGCCTGCGACGAGACCCGCACCGACGAGTAGTTGCTTTTTGCTTGGCACGTTGTCCCTTTCACTCGCCGTGTTTCGTGCTGGAATATGTCGCGCCCAGACACGAGTCTCCCTGTAGGGTACCGTTTGCTGACGCAGGCGGCAAGCACAACTACTGGGGCAAAGCCCGTTGCATGGCCACAATGGGTATGCTACACTGCGAAGGGCGCATGCATACGTACACCGTTGCAGGCACATTTTGTTCCCCACGTAGTCAGTCGAAATAGCGGGGTTTTCCACATGGCGGATGTCAAGTGGCTGGGCAATACATGTTTTCGGATCAAGAGTCGTGAGGCGACGGTACTGATGGACCCGGTTGCGCGCGATGGTGGTGTCGCGATGCCGAAACAGAAGGCGGACATCGTCACCCTTTCTGTCCGTGGCCGCGCCAATGCGCTCGCGAATGTCGAGGGTGAGTACACGTTGATCGAGGGGCCGGGCGAATATGAGGTGCAGGAAGTCTTTCTTTCCGGCATCCGCACACGGCGCACAGGTGCAGGTGGCACGCAAAAGGACTTCAACACGGTCTATCTCGTCGAGATGGACGAACTGATCTTCTGCCATCTCGGGAGCCTCAATAAACCGCTCACCGATGCACAGGTAGAAGCAATGGGCGACGTGGATCTGCTGTTCGTTCCCATTGGCGGTGAGGATAGTCTTTCCCCTGCTGGGGCGACCGAGGTGATCGGTCAGATCGAGCCACGGTTGGTCATCCCGATGCGCTATCGGATCAATGACGACGCGGGCAAACGCGCCCTCGGCGAATTCGCCGCTGCGCTCGGCCTCACCGAAGTGCCGCGTGAGGATCGCCTGACGATTCGCAAGAACACCCTACCTCCAACAATGGGCGTGACAGTGCTGGATGTATAGCGAGTAGTCAGTAGTAAGTAGTCAGAAAGACTTGCGGAGATGTAGGTATCGGAAGGGAGCCGTCAGCAGTGAGCATTCGGTAGCCGGTGGACGAGGCCGGGAGCGCGTTGTCCAGATCAACTGACTACTGACTACTGACTACTGACTACTGAGGAGGCGTGGGTGCCGAAATTCATCTTTGTGACAGGCGGCGTGGTGTCATCGGTTGGCAAAGGAATTGCCGTCGCTTCGATTGGTCGGCTCCTCAAGAGCCGGGGCATCTCCGTCTCCATCATCAAGCTCGATCCGTATCTCAATGTGGACCCCGGCACGATGTCCCCCTATCAGCATGGCGAGGTCTTCGTCACCGACGATGGCGCGGAGACGGACCTCGACCTCGGGCACTACGAACGGTTCATTGATGAATCGCTCACGCGCGCCTCGAATGTCACCACCGGCCAGATTTACTCGACCGTCCTCCAGAAGGAACGCCACGGCGACTACCTCGGTGGCACGGTGCAGGTCATCCCGCATGTCACGAACGAGATCAAGGCGCGCATCCACGCCGCCGCCGAGGCGCAACTGCCCCACACACCGGAAGTGGTGATCGCCGAGGTCGGCGGCACGGTCGGCGACATCGAAAGTCTCCCCTTCCTCGAAGCGATCCGCCAGATGCGCAAAGATGCCGGGCGCGGCAACGTCCTGTACATCCATGTTACTCTCCTCCCGAAAGTCGGCGCGACGGGTGAATTGAAGACCAAGCCGACGCAGCACTCGGTCAAGGAACTCCGCTCCATCGGCATCAACCCGGACATCATCATCTGTCGCTCGGATTACGATGTGCCGGACGATGTGAAGGAAAAAGTGGCGCTTTTCGGTGATGTCGAGGAACGTGCGGTGATCCCGTTGACGACGGTGAGCAGCATCTACGAAGTGCCGCTCGTCCTCGAACAGGCCGGGTTAGGCGATTTCATCGTCGAAACACTCCGCCTCCCGGCGATGCCGGTTGATTTGCGCCAGTGGGAATCGCTGGTCGAGCGCATCCAGCAGCCGCGCCGCCCGGTGAAGATCGCGCTGGTCGGCAAATACGTTGCGCTCCGGGACGCCTATATCTCCATCGCCGAGGCGCTGCACCACGCGGCGCTCGCCAGCGATGTCGCTGCGGAGATCGTTTGGATTGACTCGGAAGACCTCGAAGGGTGCGATCCCGAGCCGTTCTTCCGCGATGTCGCCGGCATCCTCGTCGCGCCGGGTTTCGGGCCGCGCGGCACCGAGGGCAAAGTAATCGCGGCCCAATACGCACGGGAACACCAGGTCCCCTTCTTCGGCATCTGCTACGGCATGCAGATGGCGGTCGCGGAAACCGCGCGACATCTCGGGGGTTTGGCGGACGCCAACAGCGTCGAGATTGACCCGGCGACGCCGAACCCGGTCGTGCATCTGATGTTCGATCAGCGCAATGTCGTGGATATGGGGGGCACGATGCGGCTCGGGCACTGGCCCTGCCATCTGGCGCCCGGCACGCGGGCGGCGGAGGCGTACGGCAGTTCGTTCGTGATGGAGCGGCACCGGCATCGGTATGAGATCAACAACGATTACCGGGCGATTCTCGCCGAGTGCGGGTTCATCGTTTCCGGCACATCGCCGGACGAGCGTCTGGTCGAGATCATGGAACGTGTGGATCACCCGTGGTTCGTCGGCGTGCAATTCCACCCCGAATTTCTTTCGCGCCCGACCCGGCCTCACCCGCTCTTTTTGGCATTCATCAATGCCGCGACGACCACCCCGCGCGAGGGCACACAGCAGCCGCTCCCGATCGCCCGCGAACTGGTCGGGGAGCCGATGCGGCACGATTAGGGGGCGGGGATTCGGAGAAAACCGCTTGCACTGCATCGGTGAGACTGCTATACTGCTGCCGCTTTCGGGCGGGTTCCCGGAAATGGAGTGACGCGTTTATGGATCGTAAAGAGCTGAGCACGCTCGCCCTCGCGTCGCAACTCGGGTTCAGTATTGCGGGGCCGCTCGTCGTCTTTATCATCGGGGGGATTTTCCTCGACAAGAAGGTTGGCTCAAGTCCGCTCTTTCTGCTCATCGGTATTGCCTGCGGCATGGTGGGCGCGGGCTACGCAATCTATGATTTGATACGGAAACTACCGACAGGCCGGGGACGCCCACCGGACCGGCCAAGCGGGCCGAATGTGTAGCGTCCACGCGACCTGTCCGATGATGTACAGGGAGTGAACCGAGCAAAGGAGCACGGATGGACACGATTTTTGCGATCAACGTACCGAAAATCAGCCTGCCCGCCGAAGAACTCTTCCATATCGGGCCGGTCAAACTGACCAACTCCAACTTAATGATGCTGATTGTGATGACGCTGCTCGTCCTTTTCTTTGCGGTTGCCTGCCGGAAGTTGACGACGATCCCTGGTCGGCGGCAAGCGCTCGTCGAGACGGCAGTAGACGGCCTGTTCAACTTCACCTCCTCAACGGCCGGGAGCAAGGAACTCGCGCGACGCATCTTCCCTTTGATCGCCACCCTTTTTATCTTCATCCTGTGCGCGAACTACTCCGGCTTGCTGCCGGGCATCGGCTCGATTTATGTCAAAAAAGACGTGCCGGTCGCCGCAACGACGGTCAAGTCCATGAGCGACGCGGAGAAGCAGAAAGAGCATATCACGCAGCTTCCTGACGGCAGTTTCGTCTCGAAAGACGAGCATGTGCCGATCTTCCGCTCTCCCAACGCGGACCTCAACATGACGCTCGGTATGGCGCTGATCGTCGTCGTGCTCGTGCAGGTCATGGGCATCCGGGCGCATGGGATCGGTGGCTACACCAAAGAGCTCTTCACACCGGTCTTTCTCGGGCCAATCCATATCATCGGCGAGATTTCGCGCGTTATTTCGCTCTCTTTCCGATTATTCGGCAATATCTTCGGCGGCGAGGTGCTCGTGACGGTCATGTATGCGCTCACGTTCCTTGTCGTCCCGACCATCTTCCTCGCCCTGGAAGTCTTCTTCGGCGCCATTCAGGCGCTCCTTTTCAGCGTGCTGACGACGATTTATATCGCCCTCGCAGTCGCGGGGCATGGCGACGCACATGAGGATGCGCACGGCCACGAAAGCATCGGTATGGAAGAAACGGGCGCGCATCTCGGCTAGGCGCTCATACACCACGGACCCAACCGGCGGCACGCGCGGCCGGACGGAGCATAAAATGTCGGCGCGCAGCAACGGGGCTGCCGCCAGTATGGACAAAAGGAGTGGGAACATGGCGTTCGATGCGGAAGCAGCAAAGCGACTTGGCGCTGGTGTGGCAATCGGAATGGGCGCGATTGGCCCGGGCATCGGTATCGGTATCGCCGTTGCGGGAGCAATGCAGGCGATAGGTCGCAACCCGGAGGCGGTTGGGGACATTCGTACGACGATGATCATCGGCGTCGGCCTCGCGGAAGCGGTCGCGATTTACGCCTTCGTGATCGCGCTCGCGCTCGCGTTCATTTAGTCACCGGCTACGGCTACCGCGCGATGGCGCGGCACGTCAGTGGTCGGGGGATGAGCGGGGAGCGAGCGTTTCGCCGCTCCCCGCCGCGTACCGTACTGATACGGAAGCGAGCAGACAGATGAGCGCTCTTGGCATTGACTTCCCGACATTGATCTTTCAGGTGATCTGCTTCGGCCTCCTGATTTACCTCTTGCAGCGGGTCGCGTACAAGCCCGTCCTCAAAATGCTCGATGACCGCGCGACCAATGTGCGCGAAAGCCTCGAGGCGGCAGAAAAGGCGCGGCAGGAGATGGCTGCTGCCGAGCAACGCGGACTGGCGGAACTCCAGGCGGCCCGCGCGGAGGCACAAGAAATCGTCGCACGGGCTCGGGAGCAGAGCGAGCAGACCATCGCGGCATCGCGCGCCGCCGCTCGCGAAGAAGCCGAGAAAGTAAAGGCGCAGTTCGAAACGCAGATGCATGCCGAGCAGTCACGCGCCCGCGACGAACTACGACACGAAGTCGCGGATCTCGCGATCCTCGCCGCGAGCCGCGTCGTCCGCCGGTCGCTCGACCCCGAGCAGCACCGGCAACTGATCGAGGATACGCTGCGTGAGGCCGTAGATAGTCAGCAAGGTCGCGCGGCAGACTAGCGATGAGCGATGAGCGATGAGGAGATTGGCTGCTTTTTCCTCATTGCTCGGCACTCGTCGCTGACGCGAACGGAGTGAGCCTTTGGCAGCAAATGCGGCCGCACGGCGCTACGCGCAAGCGGTCTTCGACATCGGAAAAGAACAAAAGAGTCTGACGGTCTGGGATGTGGACCTGCGAATCATCCGAGAAACCCTTTCGGCGGACCCGTCGCTAATGCGCATTCTCGCCAATCCGGAAACGTCCCTCGCGGAGCGGCAGCGACTGATCGAGCGGCTGTTTTCGTCGTCGCTGACGCCCGTCGCCTATAACTTCGTCAAGCTTCTGCTTCGCAATCACCGCTTGGTGCTCGCGCCGCAGATTCAAGAAGCGTTCGACGAGATGTACCTCGCTGCGCAGGGCGTTGCCTACGCCGATGTGACAACGGCGGTTCCGCTCAATGCGGCTGAAGAGGCGCGCGTCGCGGAATCGCTGACGCGTTTTACCGGCAAGACGATTAAGTTGCGCACGCACGTTGATCCGGAAATCATCGGCGGCATCCTCGCCCGCGTGGGCGACCAGTTGATAGATGGCACTGTGACGTCACAGCTCCGCCAACTCAAGAACCGCCTTGCCGCGGTCTAACAGCAGTGGAGGTTTTTCATGGCCGTACGTTCCGCGGAAATCCGCGACATCATCCGGCAGGAGATCGAGGGCTTCGATCAGGAAGCAACGGTCACGAATGTCGGCACCGTCATTGACGTCGGCGACGGTATCGCCCGCGTCTACGGCCTCTCGAATGTCCAGGCGAGCGAACTCGTCGAGTTCACACCGTCGAGCGGCGAGACGATTGTCGGTATGGCGCTCAATCTCGAAGAGGATAACGTCGGCGTCATCATCTTCGGCGACTATACCGTCATCGAAGAAGGGACGACGGTCCGCACGACGGGCCGCATCGCGGAAGTTCCCGTTGGCGACGCGCTGTTCGGGCGTGTTGTCAACGCGATCGGCCAGCCGATTGATGGCAAAGGTCCGATCCAGACCGACAAGTTCCGCCCGATCGAGCGCATCGCCCCCGGCGTCATCACGCGCAAGTCGGTGAGCGTCCCGGTCCAAACGGGCGTCAAGGCAATTGACGCGATCATCCCGATCGGTCGCGGTCAGCGCGAGCTGATCATCGGTGACCGCCAAACGGGCAAGACCGCCGTCTGTATTGACACGATCATCAACCAGAAGGGCAAAGACCTGTACTGCATCTACGTCGCCATCGGCCAGAAGCAGTCCCAGATCGCGCAGGTTGTCGCGACACTCGAACGACACGGTGCGATGGAGTATACGACGGTCGTCGCCGCCAGCGCATCCGATCCCGCACCGCAGTGGTACATCGCTCCCTACGCGGGCTGCGCCATCGGCGAAGAAGTGATGGAGTCCGGGCGAGACGCGCTAATTATCTACGACGACCTTTCCAAGCACGCATGGGCATACCGCCAGGTTTCGCTCCTGCTGCGCCGCCCGCCGGGCCGCGAGGCGTATCCGGGTGACGTTTTCTACTTGCATTCCCGCCTGTTGGAGCGCGCCGCGCGATTGAATGAAGAGTACGGCGGTGGGTCGCTGACTGCATTGCCGATCATCGAGACGCAGGCGAACGACATCTCCGCCTACATTCCGACTAACGTCATCTCGATTACGGACGGCCAAATCTTCCTCGAAAGCGACTTGTTCAATGCCGGTGTCCGGCCCGCCGTCAACGTCGGTTTGTCGGTGTCGCGCGTCGGTTCGTCGGCGCAGACACGGGCAATGAAGCGGGTGGCAGGGCGGATGAAGTCCGAACTGGCACAGTTCCGCGAGTTGGCGGCGTTCGCGCAGTTCGCCTCCGATCTCGACCGTTCGACGCGGATGCAGATTGATCGCGGGCAGCGTCTCACGGAACTGTTGAAGCAGCCACAGTTCGCGCCGGTTTCACTCGAAAATCAGGTCGTTTCGATTTTCGCCGGCACGAACGGCTTGATTGACGAGATTCCCGTGCCGCAAGTACGCGAGTTCGAGCGGCAACTGCTCGAATACATGGCGACACAGCATTCGGACATCATGAAGACGATTGCCGACTCCAAGGACTTGCCGAAAGAGTCCGAGGAAGCGTTGCGGGCGGCGATTGAGGAGTTCAAGCGCGGCTCGACCTTCGCGCAGCCTGCCACCGGTCGCGCCGTCGCGGCGAGTTAAAGGGAAGCGAAGATGCCAAGTGAACGCGACATCCGGACACGCATCCGCTCCGTCCGTAACGTTTCTCAGATTACCCGCGCGATGGAGATGGTCGCCGCCTCCAAGATGCGACGCGCGCAACAGCGCGTCGGCGCGAGCCGCCCATACAGCGAGCGATTGCGCGCGATGCTCGCCGATGTCGCCGCGCAGGCGAGCGGCGCGGACGCGCAGGAGTATCCGCTCCTGCGCCAGCGCCCGGTGCGCCGCGTCGAATTGATCCTTGTCACGGGTGAGCGCGGGCTGGCGGGGAGCCTCAACTCGAACATCATCCGGCGCGCGACGCGGTTCCTCATTGACGAGATGGAATCGCAGCATGTTGAAGCGCAACTGATCACGGTCGGTCGCAAGGGGCGCGATTTCATGCGCCGCTATCAGCGGGAGATCGTCGCGGAGTTCATTGCCATCGGCGACCGACCAAC
>JBBSFO010000172.1:0-8881 GCA_038238655.1 Thermomicrobiales bacterium
CCACATCGGCGCGGTGGACACCCGCTACGGGCGCCACGCGAGATAGGCGCCCAATTCGACCGGTTCCGTCACCGAACCATCCGGCGCGAGCGTGCGTAGCGTTTCGCGCAGGTCGGCCTCGAACGCCGCGCGATGGTTGCCGAGCAGCGCCGGGGAGCAATACGAGGTCGAGTAAAGATAGCCGACAATCTCGTCCGCTGTGACAGTGCGGCGGAACGGCAGCGCATACCGCTCCATGCGCGCGAACGCCGAGCGCGCTAATGCCGCTTCAAAAGAATCGTCGGGCGGCGCGTACGTGCCGCTCCCGGCGCGACGGGACGGACCGAGCCAGCGTTGGATAACCGCGCGTACCGCTTCCTGCCAGATGCCCGGCACTTCCCAGATTCGCTCGTTTTCTCCAGCGAGGACGATGCCGCCGGTCGTTTCAATCATCGCGTCGAGGCTGCGGAGTGTCGCGGGCCAGTCCATCCAATGGAACGAGCGGCCCATCGTCACCAGATGGAACATGCCGAGGTCGTCCTTCAATCGGTCGAGATCGCGGTCACCGCCCCGGACCCAGCGCACATTGCTGATCCCGCGCGCGGCTGCCTGCGCCGCGCCCTCTGCAAGCATCTCCGGCTCCGGGTCCATACCGACTGCTTCCACCACATGCGCGGCGAGCGGTAGCGCGAGCTGGCCGCTACCGCACCCCAGATCGAGGAGCCGCTGCGTCCCGTCGAGCGCGAACCGGGCGACGACATGTCGGCGGAATGATTCGGGGTAGCCGGGGCGATAGCGAGCGTAATACCACGCGGCACCCGCGAAGAGATCGGTCATGTGCGTCGTCATGCACTCCCCTTCTCCGCTCTCATGCGCTACATCAGCAAACGGACGTGTGCGATTTTCCCACCCGTGACGCGGTACACGACGGCCGCGCGAAAGTCGGTCGGGTAGCCGGGCATCACGAACCCGGCGATCTCCTCCTCATCAATGATGTAGTCACCGGCGCGGATGCGATTCGCGATGCGAACATGGAGATCGGGGCTGTGCGCGAAGAGCGTCCCGTAGAGCGCGCGAATCGCCTCGTGGCCGTCGAGCACCACATTCCCTGCCCCGTCCTCGATTGTCACATCTTCCGCGTAGCAGTGGATGAAGCGATCCAGATCGCGGGCGTTGTACGCCTCGACTTGCTCATCAATGATGTCCATGGTGTCTGCCCCTTGTAGCGCGAAATGTCGGCAGGAACGCGAAAGGAATCGCAGCAACGATACCACTACGACGGTCGCACGCGCACGCATCGGTGGTAGCATCATCCGATGCGACACGAGGAGTGGCAAGCGGAAGGGAACACGCGATGAGCGACGGGCGGAAGATGCTGGTAATCGGGGCGCATTCGGCGGATTTTGTCTGGCGGGCGGCGGGCGCGATGGCCGTCACGACGGCAAATGGCGGGACGGCGGAAGTGATCGCGCTTTCCTATGGCGAGCGCGGCGAGTCCGGTGAACTCTGGAAGGAGCCGGGGCAGACGGTCGAGCATGTCAAGCGCGTGCGCGAGGCGGAAGCGCGCGAAGCGGCGGACGCGGTCGGCGCGACCTTCCGCTGCCTCGACCTCGGCGATTATCCCCTCGACGTGCCGAAAGATGCGCTGGAAATGCTCGCTGAGATCGTCCGCGCCTTCGCACCCGACGTCATCCTCACCCACACCGAGCGCGACCCATACAATCAGGATCACGACATCGGCCACGCTGCTGCCGTGCGCGCCCGCGTGCTGGCGGCTGGGTCGGGCGTCGCCAGCGCCTTTGCGACAATCGCACCGCCCGCGCTCTTCCTCTTCGAGCCGCACCAGCCCGAACTCTGCAATTTCATGCCGACGACCTTCCTCGACATCACCGCCGTCTTCGACAAAAAGCAGCGCGCGATGGAAGCGATGAAGGCGCAATCATACCTGCGCGACTACTACACCGAGCGCGCCATCTACCGCGCCAACCACGCCCGCCGCGCCGGTGGCGCGAGCAGTATCCGCTACGCCGAAGCCTTCCAGCGCGTCTACCCGCAAGTCATCGCGGCGCTGTGAAGCGTGAACCCCACTTTCGAGATTGCCGGGCTTCCCGCGCGTATGCGAGACTAGCGGCATGTTCGACCGCGATGGGACAAACGAGGAGAAGGGGAAACAATGAGCGACACACCAATGGCCAGCGACCAGTTGCACGCGCTCGAATGGCGACTGATCGGGCCGTTCCGCGGGGGGCGCGTCGTGGCGGTCGCGGGCGATCCGGCGCGCGATCAGGTCTTCTATATGGGTTCGACGGGCGGCGGCGTGTGGAAAACGACCGATGGCGGCGTCTTCTGGGAGAATATCTCGGACGGTTACTTCAAGCGCGCGTCGGTCGGCGCAATCGTGGTGGCGGAATCGGACCCGAATGTCATCTACGTCGGCATGGGCGAGGTTTCCATTCGCGGCAATGTCGCGCACGGCGACGGGGTCTACAAATCTACCGACGCGGGCAAGACGTGGGCGCACTGCGGGCTTGAGGCCACCCGCCATATCGCGAAAATCCGCGTCCACCCAAAGAACCCTGACCTCCTGTATGTCGCGGCGCTCGGCCACGCGCACGGGCCGAACAAGGAGCGTGGCGTCTACCGCTCGAAGGACGGCGGGCAGACATGGGAACTGGTCTTGTTCCGTAGCGAGACGGCGGGAGCGAGCGACCTCGTGATGGACCCGCACAACCCGCGCGTTCTCTACGTCTCGTTCTGGGAGGCGCGACGCGACGCGCACCAACTGGTTAGCGGCGGCGAGGGGAGCGGCATCTTCAAATCCACCGATGGCGGCGATACCTGGACGGAGATCACGCGCAATCCCGGCCTGCCCAAAGGCGTGCTCGGCAAGATCGGCCTCGCCGCCTCGCCCGCCAAGCGCGACCGCCTCTGGGCGCTCGTCGAGGCCGACGATGGCGCGGTCTTCCGCTCGGATGACAGCGGCGCGACGTGGGAACGGCTCTCCGAGGATCGCAATCTGCGGCAACGCGCCTGGTATTACATGCACATCTACGCCCATCCGACCAACCCGGAGACGCTCTGGGTGCTGAACGTCCCGGCGTTCAAGTCCACAGACGGCGGCAAAACATTCGCGCAGTTCCCGATCCCGCACGGCGACAATCACGACCTCTGGATTGACCCAAAGAACCCGGACCGCATTATTCAGGGGAACGACGGCGGTGCGGCGGTCTCGTTCAATGGCGGCGAGACGTGGTCCACGCTCTACAACCAGCCGACCGCCGAGTTCTACCACGTCACGACCGATGCGCAGATACCGTATGGCGTCTACGGCGCGCAGCAGGACAACACGACGATTGCCGGGCCGAGCCGTTCCGCGATGGCGGCCATCCCGCAGTCGGAGTGGTTCGAGGTCGGTGGCGGCGAGAGCGGCTATATCGCCGTGCGGCCCGACGACCCGAATATCATCTTCGCGGGTAGTTACGGCGGCGCGATTACCCGCTTCGACCGCCGCACCGGGCAGCGGCGGAATATCAACGTCTGGCCCGAAGCACATCTCGGCTGGGGCGCGAAGGATGTTAAGTATCGCTTCAACTGGACCGCGCCGATCATGCTTTCGCCGCACGATCACCATACACTCTACATCACCGGCAACCATGTCTTCCGCTCGACCGACGAAGGAAGTAGTTGGGAGACAGTCAGCCCCGACCTGACGCGTAACGACGTGACGAAGATGGAACCGTCCGGCGGGCCGATCACCAAGGACAACACCGGCGCGGAGTATTACGGCACAATCTTCGCCTTCGCCGAATCGCCGGTACAGCGCGGTGTCCTCTGGGCCGGTTCGGACGACGGGTTGGTTCACGTTTCGCGCGACAACGGCGCGAACTGGGAAAATGTCACGCCCAAAGGCATCGGCGAATGGGCGCTCGTCAGCATCATCGAAGCGTCGCCCCACGACCCGGCGACGGCGTATGTGGCGACGACGCGCTACAAACTCGATGATTTCCGGCCCTCACTCTTCAAGACGAACGACTACGGCGCGCATTGGACGAAGATCACCGACGGCATCGCGGAGAACGACTTTACGCGCGTCATCCGCGAGGACCCGGTGCGGCGCGGCCTCTTGTACGCGGGCACGGAAACGGGCGTCCACGTCTCGTACGACGATGGCGGCCACTGGCAGCCCTTGCAGTTGAACCTGCCGGTCGTGCCGATCCACGATCTGGTGGTCAAGGATGCCGACCTGATCGCCGCGACGCACGGGCGCGCGATCTGGGTGCTCGACGACCTCACGCCGCTCCGCCAAGTGACGGACGAAACCACGAAAGCGGCATTCCACCTTTTCCCGCCGCGCCCGACTGTGCGATTCGTGACCAATCGCGGCTTTTTCCGGCAGGCGACGCCCGGCAAGAATTACCAGATGAGCGGCGCGACGATCCTCACCAAGACCCTGGAAAAGAGAGCGGACGATTCAGTCGTCGAACACTTCCTCGACGCCGGCGCTAACCCACCGGACGGCGTGCTCGTCACCTATTCATTCAAAGAGAAGCCGGACAAGCCCGTCTCGCTCACCTTCCTCGACCATGACGGCAACGAAATCAAGACGTACACGAGCGAGGAAGAGAAGCCGGAAGCCGGAGGCCAGAAGCCGGACGCGAAACCCACAACGAAAAACGAGTCAAAGGTGGCGACAGCGTCCGGCATTAATCGTTTCATCTGGGATATGCGCTATCCGGAGGCCGAGGGCGTTGACGGTTTCTTCACCGCCGAAGGGACGCTGCCCGGCCCGATTGCGTCGCCCGGCACGTATCAGGTGCGCCTGACCGTCGGCGATGAAACGCAGACGCAATCGTTCGTGATCGAAAAGGACCCGCGCGTGCAGGCGACGCAGGCGCACCTCGACGCGCAGTTCGCGCTCTTGTGCCGCATCCGCGACAAGGTGACGGAAACGCACGCGACGATCAAGATGCTTCGCGCCGTCCGCACGCAGGCCGAGGAATGGGAGAAGCGCGCCAGCGACGAGAAGGTGAACCCGGCGATTGCCGAGCACATCGCAACGCTCAAGGAACGGCTCGCGCCAATCGAGGAAGACCTGATCCAGACACAGGCGAAAGTGCGCTCCGACACCCTCAACTTCCCCGTCAAGATGAACAGCAAACTGGCGGGCGTCTACGGCGCGGTCGCCGGGGCCGATGCCGCGCCGACGAAGCAATCCATCGCGGTCTTCGAAAGCCTTGCGGGCCGCGCCGACGCCCACCGGAAGACCCTGGACGAGATCGTTGATCGCGACGTGGCGGCGCTGAACACGATGATCCGCGACGCGCACATCCCGGCAATCGTCCCGAAGGGATAAGGGAGAAGAATTGAACCACGAAGGCACGACGAGCACGAAGGAAAGAGGAGAGGAAGCGATTTCTTCATCTTCTTTCCCTCTTCGTGCTCTTCGTGCCTTCGTGGTTCAAGAACCCGTATGGACCAGTCGGTTAGGGAGGAACAGCGATGGTACAGATGCGCGACGCGGAAACGCTGGGGAATCTGTCGCAGGCAATCTTTCTCGCGGCCGGGGCGACGGCGGAGAATGCCGAGGGCGTAACACGTTCGCTGATCGGCGCGAACCTCGCCGGGCACGACTCGCATGGCGTGATCCGCATCCCCAGCTACATCGAGGACATCAACAACGGCAAGTTGCAACCCGCCAATGTTCCTTTCGTCACGCATGAGACCCCGGCGACAGCGATTGTGGACGGCCATTCGACGTTCGGGCAGGTCGGCTCGCGGATGACGGCGACGATTGCGGCGCGCAAGGCGAAGGACCTCGGCATCGCGGCGGCGTCCGCCTTCCGCTGCCACCACACGGGCCGGATCGGCGAGTGGGCGGAACTGGGCGCGCGCGAGGGGTTGATCACGTTTGCGGCGGCTTCCGGCGCGCACGGCCCGTATCAGGCGACGCCCTTCGGCGGCAAGTCGAAGGCGCTCGGCACGAACCCCTTCTCCTGGGCGATCCCGCGCGCGCATGGCCAGCCACCGATTCTGCTCGACTACGCGACGACAGGCGGCGCGCAGGGCAAACTGATGGTCGCCCGCGCCCGCAAAGAACCGGTGCCGGAAGGGTGGATATTGGACAAGGACGGCAACCCGACAACCGATGTGGAAGAGTTCTACGGCGGTGGCATGTTACTGCCTTTCGCCGGGCACAAGGGGTACGCGATGTCCGTGATCGTCGAGATGCTGGCGGTCGGGTTGAGCGGCGGGCAGGTCGTGGCGGAGGGCGAGCGCGGCTCGTGCCTCTTCGTCTGCTGTATTGATCCTGGTACTTTCCGCGCCGACGAAGACTTCCTCGAAACCGTCGAGAACGTCGCCGCTCGTTTGAAAAGTCAGCAGCCTGCCGAAGGGTTCGATGCCGTCCTGCTCCCCGGCGAACCCGAATCGCGCAGCCGCGCCGACCGTGGCGAGAAAGGCATCCCACTCCCGGACGCGACGTGGGACGCCATCACAACCGTCGCACGCGATCTGCACGTCGCACTGCCGTAAATAACTGGAGCGGCTTCAGCCTGCTCCACCAGATGAAGGAAAGAAGGGCAGGATGGCGGACGATCAATTCAATGCGCTCGTTTTGACCGAAGCCGATGGCGCGGTGCAATCGGCAATCAAGGAACTCACGAACAACGACTTGCCGGACGGCGATGTGCTCGTTTCAGTCGCCTACTCGACGCTCAACTACAAGGACGGCCTCGCGGTAACGGGCAAGGGGCGAGTCGTGCGCCGCTACCCGATGGTGCCGGGTATTGACTTCGCGGGGACGGTGGAGGAATCCCGCTCGCCGCTCTGGAAGCCGGGGGATCGGGTGATTCTGACGGGCTGGGAAGTGGGCGAGAAATACTGGGGCGGCTTCGCGCAGAAGGCGCGCGTGCGGGCCGAGTGGCTCGTGCCCCTACCGGAGGGGATGGGCCTCGAACAGGCGATGGGATATGGCACGGCGGGATTCACCGCGATGCTCTGCGTCGTTGCCCTTGAAGAACGCGGCCTGATGCCGGGCGAGCATCCCGTCCTCGTCACCGGGGCGGGCGGCGGCGTTGGCGGCGTCGCCGTGGCGCTGCTTGCGAACCTCGGCTACCACGTCGCCGCCGCGACGGGGCGCGCCGAACTGCGCGACTACCTCACCGGCCTCGGCGCGGAGGAGATCGTGGATCGCGCGACGATCGCGAAGCCCTCGGGCCGACCGCTCGAGTCCGAGCGATGGGCGGGTGCGGTGGACACCGTCGGCGGCGACACGCTGGCGGCGATCCTGCCCGCGATGCGATTCAACAGCAGCGTCGCGGCGTGCGGCGTTGCGGGCGGCCCAGCGCTCGCCACGACAGTCTTTCCCTTTATCCTACGCGGCGTCAGCCTGCTCGGCATCAACTCGGTTTTCGTCGCGCAGGAGCCGCGCCGCGCCGCGTGGGAACGGCTCGCCCATGATCTCCCGACGGACATGCTTGCCCGCATCACGCAAACCATCCCACTCGCGGATGTCCCGGCGATGAGCGAGGAGATTCTCAATGGCCGTGTCCGTGGTCGTGTCATAGTGGATGTACGAGCGTAACGATTCCGATGAGGGCCGATGATGCGGATTGGACTGATCGCCGATATTCACGGCAATTGCATCGCGCTCGATGCCATACTTGCGGAACTCGCACGCGAGCGCGTCAACGAACTTATCTGCCTCGGCGATGTCGCCGCACTCGGGCCGCAACCGGGCGCGGTGATCGCACGGTTGCGCACGCTCGGGTGCCCGGTCGTGATGGGAAACACCGACGCGTGGCTCCTCGCATCGCGTCGGGCCGATCCTGCCTACGCGCACGATCGCCCAATGGCCGCGATCGCCGCGTGGTGCAACACGCAACTCTCGGCGGACGATCGCGCCTATGTCGCGACATTCCCTCCGGTCATCGAACGATCGTGCGGGCGGCGCGGGAGTCTCCTGTGTTTCCACGGTTCGCCGCGCTCGTTCGATGACGCGATCATCGCGACAACGCCCGACGATGATCTCGACGTGATGCTCGAAGGGTACGACGCAACGATGATGGTAGGTGGTCACACGCATATCCAGATGCTGCGCCGCCACCGCGATCGCCAGATCATCAACGTCGGAAGTGTCGGCCTGCCCGGTATCGGCGCGGTGCTGCCATACAACCGTGCGGTGCATTGGGCCGAATACGCAGTGCTCGACGTGGATGACGACGATACCCGCATCACATTCCACCGCGTCGCGCTCGATGTCGAGAACATGGTCGAGACGGCGTACGCGAGCGGCATGCCGGAGCTGGACTGGTGGGTATCGCTGTGGAAACGGGGATAGACCGCGCCGCTATCCGTCCGGTCGGATGTAGGTAACTGTGTGATGCGTGAGCAGTTTGCCCGCGCTGCTCGTGCATTCGGCGGTGCCGTAGATCAGCCGTCGCCCGAGTTTGAGGACGCTGGCGGTGCAGGTGACATCTTCGGCCCGCGCGCCGTTGAGGAAATTCGTCTTCATCTCGACGGTGACGAGATGGTCAATAATCCCTGTCTTCGTCATGATCGCCAGCCACATCGTCACATCCGCCGCCGCCATGAAGACGGGGCCGCTGATCAGGCCGTCCGGTCGCTCGTGGGAGAACTGGAAGGGGACGGCAACCGTGCAGGTTCCGTCTCCGATGGACTGGACGCGGAAGCCGTAGGGCCGGTTGAACGGCGATGCTTCGAGCAAGTCCTGAAGCGCCGCTTCGGTGACTGCGAGGTCCATGCTCTTTCCCTCTCCCACAGGTGACTAAACGTATCGCCCATGGATTTGGTGGCGGGGGTCAGCCTGGCGAACGTCCAGTGGCCGGCGGTAGCCCCCCCCCACAGATCAATAGCCCGCCGCGGCGCGCGCCGATAAGGGTCC